>PGXR01000101.1 GCA_002839245.1 Spirochaetae bacterium HGW-Spirochaetae-7
TGGGCTACTCCGTGGGCGTTATCGCCAGGCCCGATCCTTCCGACGTGGAGACGTTCTGCGCGTTGGGCCGGCCCCGGCTTGCGTTCCTCGTGGCCGGCGGCGCGATAGACTCGATGGTCTGCAAGTACACCGCCAACCGCAAGATCCGTTCCGAGGACGAATACGCGCCGGGCGGAGACCCGAGCCTGTGTCGAGGCGCGGACGGCACTCTTCACGCATTCAAGGTCAACGGCAAGGATGCCAACGCCCGGCCCGACAAGGCCGTCATCGCGTACTCGGGCAGGTGCCGCGAGGCGTACAAGGGCGTGCCGGTGATCGCCGGCGGCCTCGAGGCGTCGTTGCGGCGCCTCTCCCATTACGACTACCTGTCGGACACCGTGAGAAAGCCCATCATACTCGACGCGAAGGCGGACCTCGTCATCTACGGCATGGCCGAACGCGCCATTGCCGAGGTAGCGGGGCGTCTCGCGTCAGTAGACGCGCTCGCGTCAGCAGCTTCTTCCGCAAGCGCCAGCGCGCTCGCGTCAGCAGCTTCCTCTGCAAGCGCCAGCGCCCCCGCGGGGGCTGCCGATGCAGGAGGGGTGGCCGCGTTCGATCCGGCCCTGCTGCGCGGCATCCGCGGCACGGTATGGCGCACGTCAAAGGAGGCCGACGTTCCCGCCGGCGCGATACGGCTTCCGGACCACGAGAAGGTCGCGGGGGACCCACGTGCCTTTGCCGAGTCGTTCGCGGAGCAGTACCGGAACACCGACCCCGGTTCGGCGCGGCCGTTGTACGAGGCGGCGGCCGGGCAGTTCGCCGTGCAGGAGCCGCCGCAGGCGCCGTTGTCCCGCGCCGAACTCGACGCGGTCTACGACCTGCATTTCGAGCGCTCGTGGCACCCGGTCTACGACAGGTACAAGGGCGTGCCGGCGCTGGCCGAGGTCAAATTCAGCATTGCTTCCAGCCGCGGCTGCTATGGCGCCTGCGCGTTCTGCGCGCTCGCGTTCCATCAGGGCCGCATCGTCTCGAGTCGCTCCAAGGCATCGATCGTCGCCGAGGCGCGGGAACTGACCCGCCTCCCCGACTTCAAGGGCTACATCCACGACATCGGCGGCCCCACGGCCAACTTCCGCGGCCCGGCCTGCAGGAAGCAGGCCGGAGGCTCCGCTTGCGTCGACCGGCGCTGCCTCGCTCCGGAACCCTGCCCGGCCCTCGAGGTGGACCACCGGGATTTCATCGATGTCCTGCGGGCGGTGCGCGCGGTACCCGGCGTCAAGAAGGCCTTCGTCCGCTCAGGATTACGATTCGACTACGTGATGGCCGACAGTGACGGGACCTTCCTCCGGGAGCTGGCCGAACATCATGTCTCCGGGCAGCTCAAGGTGGCTCCCGAGCATGTCTCGGAGCGGGTGCTCCGGTTGATGGGCAAGCCTCCGAAGCCCATCTACGACGCCTTCGCCAAGCGATGGGCCGAGCTCAATGCCGAGCTGGGGCTCAAGCAGTACATCGTGCCGTACTTCATCGCGTCCCACCCGGGTTCCGAACTGTCGGACGCCATAGAGCTGGCGGAATACCTGCGCGATTCCGGCTTCGTACCCGACCAGGTCCAGGATTTTTACCCGACTCCCGGAACCCTGGCCACCGCGATGTACCGATCCGGCCTCGACCCGCTGACCATGGAACCCGTGTACGTGGCTCGCGGAGCCAGGGACCGTTCATATCAGCGCGCCTTGCTGCAGTACAACAAGCCGGAGAACCGCTCCCTCGTACTGGAGGCGCTCAGGCTGGCAGGCAGGACGGACCTGATAGGGCACGGGCCCAAGTGCCTGGTGTCATGAGGGCTGCGCAGCCGGATTTCCCGTCGTCTGTAACGTTGGCCGCTTTACCTCCTTTGCGATATATTGAAACCGAAGTCCGTGCTACCCGTAGCGCGGTACCTATAGCGAAGGAGATTCCATGAAACGAAATCTGCGAGGCGCATTCGCCTCCGTGATGATACTTGCCCTGTCGACGCTGTCCTGCGTCGGAACACCCGATCCCAGGATGGCTCCCACTGCGCTTCCCGGCGGCTCGGTGTATGCTCAGTCGGATCCGCTTCCCCTGGCTCCGGAGCTGACCAAAAAGGTGCTCCCCAACGGCCTGACCTATTACGTGCGCCGGAATGGAAACCCGGGAGGGCGGGCCGTGATGTTCCTCATAGTCAACTCCGGCTCGACGAACGAACGCGGCGACCAGGCCGGGTATGCCCACTTCGTCGAGCACATGGCCTTCAACGGTACGACCAGCTTTCCAGAGAACGAGCTCGTCAACTACCTGCGGTCGATAGGCATGGACTTCGGAGCGGAAATCAACGCCCATACGACGCGCGAGGAGACGCTGTACACGCTGCAGATGCCGCTCAACGACCCGTCGTTTTTCGACACGGGGCTCAAGGTACTCAGGGAGTGGGCCACCGAGGTGAGCTTCGATCCCGTGGAGGTCGAAAAGGAGAAGGGCGTCATCATCGAAGAGCAGAGGCTCGGGCTGGGACCGGACGAGACTGCCCGCGTCCGGGAGATCCAGGGTTTGCTGGCGGGGGAAGGACTCAAGGCGTTCTACCGGGAGCATTACCGTCCTGACCGCATGGCGGTGATAGTAGTCGGCGATATCGATGTCCGTTCCGTTTCGGAAAAAATCGAGAGGGAATTTTCCTTCGCTTCAGTCGATGGTACGGTGGCTGCCAGACCAAGCTTCCCGGTCCAGCCGACGACGGACCTCGGCTTCGTCGCTTCCTTCGACGGCAATTTCGAACGAGCCATAATCACGTACCGCAAGATAGTTCCATACATCCCGGAAACAGCCATCGGCGACTACTCGACGTTGCTCAAGCTGCGGGTCGCCGCCGAGGCGATACGGCTGAGGCTGTCTGACATATCGCGGTCAGGGCACGCGTTGTGGCGCGATGCGTACTTCGACGACGACTATTTCTACGGGCGCACCAGGCTGTACTCGTTTACGCTGACCGCAAGCGATGGAAGGGAACTGGAGGCCTTCGGGGGCCTGGCGTCAGAGGTCGAACGCCTGAGGCGATTCGGCTTCACCGACAGCGAGTTCCGCAGGACCGTCGACCTGTACCGCCGCTGGCTGGGCACCCTCGACGTGGAGGACGACGACCTGAAGAGCTTCAGTTTCGCCGAGGAGTACGTGCGCAATTTCATGTACGGCGAACCGGTTCCCGGCGTCGTCAACGAACGCGTCTACATCAAGGATACGCTCGACGCGCTGACGCTCGATGCGCTCAATGAAGCGGGCCGGACGATTCTGGCAGAAGACGAGGGCTTCGTGGCGGTACGCGCCAAGGCCGGCGGCGGAAGCGGTCTTCTGACCGAGACCGCCTTCGAAGCGGTGCTGCGGGCCGCGCGCACGGCGGTGCTTTCGCCTGTCGAGAATGCCGGGGATGAAGGCGGTCTGTTCGATTCGCTTCCGGAGCCGGGGACGGTGGTTTCCCAGGAAAAGCTGCCCAACAATGTCGTCAAGCTGGCGCTGTCCAACGGCGCCACGGTACTCCTGAAGCAGACGTCATACGACAAGGACGCGATCGGCTTCATGGCCTGGTCGCCGGGCGGATATTCGGCTCTGCCTGTGGAGGATCAGACCGCGGCTTCGTTCGCGCCTTCGTTGATGTCGGCCGCGGGACTCGGGACGATGAGCGCAACCCGCGTCGACGAGCTGACCGCTTCGCTGAACGCCGGCCTTCAATGGTCGATTGGGGAGAAAGGCGAGATACTGGTCGGCAAGACGACGACCAAGGATTTCGAGTCGTTCCTGCGGCTCGTGTACCTCACCTCCGCGGAACCGGGCCGGGACTCCAGGGCTTTCTACGCCGCGCGCGACCATCTCGCCGAGCAGATCGGCCCGTACGTCCGCGATCCCGGATACCGTTTCGAGGCGGCCTGGAGCTCGAACCTTTTCGACGGCAACCCACGCGCCTCCTCCCTCGACGTGGCAGCCGTCAAGGGAATGGATTTCGAGCGTACCCGCGACATGGTTATTTCTGCGCTTGCGGACGCGTCCGGGTTCACCTATGTGATAGTCGGGGATTTTGACCTGGAAACGGCCAGGGACTTCGTCGCCCGCCATCTGGGTGCGATCCCGTCGGGATCGAAGGGCGAGCCGCGCTGGGTAGAGCCCCTGAAGACGAGGGAGGGCGGTGGCCGCGTCGACTTCCCCCTGTCGCAGCAGAAACGTGCCAGCGTGCGCATGGTCTGGTCTGCTCCGGCCGTCTGGTCGTGGCGGCGGGAAGCGACGCTGGGACTCATGGCCCCTGCCCTGAACAACAGGCTGCTCGACGCCCTGCGCGAAGATCTCGGCGGCACCTATGTCGTCTCGACCAAGGCGTCGTTCAGCAGGTTCCCTGTAGAGCAGTACTCCCTGATAGTGCAGTTCGATACCGATCCCCAAAGGGTGGACGAGATGATCGCACAGGTTCGTTCGGAAGTCGCGACTCTGGCGGCTGGTACCTTCAACCCGGTCTACGTCAGCCAGATCCGCACGGCGGCCCAGCGGGACTATGACGGCGGGACCCGTACCAACGATTTCTGGGTAAAGAACCTGGGGAACGCCTTGGCGAATGGCCTGGACCTGGAAGTGCTCGGTCGGGCCAAGGAGACACTCGGCTTCGCTGACACAAAGGTTTTCAAGGCCCTGGCGACAGAATTACTGGGGGAGGATCGCCTTTTCGTCTATACGATGATGCCCGAGTGACGCGCTGTACAGCTTCACGCGCAGCCGACAAGCATGACGAAACCGCAGACGCGGTTTTCATCGTCGCGGATCGGAGCCACCTCCAGTGCGATCGGTTCGGCTTCCTGCTTGCGTTTCATCATTTTCCGCACGGCATGGGCTGCCGGGTCGAGTGATCCGGCAGCGGCCAGCAGGTCGGTCATCGATGACGTATCGTCGAACAGCAGGTGCATGGCGGTGCCGACCTTGCCCGCGTCTGTCGAGTTGAGATTCGACTTGGCGGCGGCGTTTTCGAAAGTGATGCGGCCGTAGACATCGGTCAGGAACACGGGGCGCGGGAATCGTTCAAGGATGCCCCGGTACCAGTCGTCATGGTCCCGATCGTGGAATTCCCTGGATCGGCGGAGGGCCAGTTCTATGGTCGTGCGCAGCGTCTTCTCGTCGAACGGCTTTACCAGATAGCCATAGGCCCGGGTACCGAGCGCGCGGGCGAGCGTTTCGTCGTCGGAATACGCCGACAGGAAGACGAATGGCACCTCGAACTCGCCGCCGACCATGTAGGCCGTCTCGATGCCGTCCTGGAAGCCCTTGAGCTTGATGTCCATGAGGATGAGGTCCGGCTTGTGAACTATTATCGCTTCCGGTACGTCTTCGCCCTTTTTTATCAAGGCGGGCACGTGATAGCCGTAGCGCTCGAGCGTCTCCTTCAGTTCCATGCCGACGAGCGATTCATCTTCGACTATCAAGATCACGGAGTCAGCCACATATTCTCCTTGCGGGCAAAAAGCTCATAAAAGCTAGAGAACAGGAATATACTTGAACAAGGCGGACAGTGCAACGATGAACACCAGCGCGGGAAGGAAGTCGCCGGTGCGGATCTTCTTGAGGCCCATCAGGTTGACGCCTATCATCACGATCAGCGCGCCGCCGACGGCTGACAGTTCCACGATCATCGGCGGCGTTACGTATGGTTTGACCCACGCGGCCGCCAGCGTGAGAAAACCCTGGTATACGAGCACCGATATCGCCGAAAAACCGACGCCTGCCCCCATCGCCCCCGCGAAGATAATCGCGACGACACCGTCCATGACGCTTTTCGTGAGTATCAGGTCGTAGTTGCCCTCTGCGCCAGCCCTGAAGGAGCCCACAAGGGCCATGGCCCCGACACAGAACAGGACAGAGGCATTCAGGAAGCCGTAGGCAAAGCCCCTGGAATCGTCCGCTGCCGGAACGACAGCCAGTTCTGCCGGGGCAGGTGCCGCGACCGCGGTGCGACGAGGGGAGAAACGAACCCGGAGCCACTCTCCCAGACGGTAGATCGCCCCCTCGATGTTGATGGCGGTACCCACGAGCCCCCCCGCGATGATGCTCAACGCGAAGGCGAGTACATGCTCTGTCCTGATGGCCATGCTGAAGCCGATGACGAGGGAAATGACGCCAGTCGCGTTGTGGACGGCTTCTGTAGCCCGTTCGGAAAAGCCCTTGCGCGCCAGGAGGCCGATGGCGGTCCCCAGGAGTATGGCCAATGCGTTGATGATTGTTGCTATCATGCTATTCTCCGATATACTGTTTGTGGGACCGGGCAAACCAGACGGGGGCGCCTTGACCGCGTGTGTATCAGTATATACTATGGAGAGTCAACTTCAAAAGTCTGTTACTTTTGAAGTTGACTTGGCGTTTTCTCGCATTTCTTGCGAAGAGCAAGAAATGCTACGAAACTCGCGCATGGTTATAGAGGGTTTCTCAAAATGCGTCTGCATTTTGAGAAACCCTCTATAACAGCGAAAGGTGGCAATCTACATGGAAGCCGAACGCGAAACCAGGATACATTGCGCGAACTGCATCCATTGCAAGCTGG
Organism: Spirochaetae bacterium HGW-Spirochaetae-7; assembly: GCA_002839245.1. Classification (GTDB taxonomy): domain Bacteria; phylum Spirochaetota; class Spirochaetia; order Treponematales; family UBA12059; genus SZUA-370. The sequence continues at coordinate 6,563 of PGXR01000101.1, forward strand.
TGCCCGCTCCCGCGGGTGGCGGCCGCTATTACCTCCGCGTACGCTGTGATGCCGGCATTTGGCTTAAAAAGTCGGGCGAAGAGAAGCTTTACAAGTACTGCACGGTTGCCCGCCGAAGCATCGACAGCTGCGACAGCTACGAGGACATGGGCGACGGCCCCGAATTCCTGCGCGACCTGCGCATTTCCCTCCCTGCGGCGGATGAGCTGTACGAAGCCTCCGATCCGCTCGTCCGCTAGTTTCCCGCTTGCTCGCCTGGATATTCCGGACGGAGGTCTCCGTGGATTGCTCGTTTTCCGCCCTCGACGGATATTTTGGCGTCGGTCCGGCACCGATGCGTTTCGAGCTCTTCGAAGGCGACCTCGTCGGGCTTGCAAAGGCGGTCGATGGCTTGTCATTTCCGGGCTTGTCCTACGCAGATGCCATCGTCGACATCGCGCGCAGCGACATCGCGCGCGGCGACGGCGCGCGCAGCGACGGCGCGGGCAACGCTCGGGTGCGGTACCGCTGCGCGGACGGGGGCTCCCGGGCGGCGTATCCCCAGGCAGGGCTGGCGCGGCTCGCCGGCAAGAACTCCTTCGACGCGCGCGGAGCTGTCTACGGGAGCCTGCACGACTCGGCTCCCGTCCCTGGCAACGCTCCTGGCGACGCTCCTGGCGACGCTCCAGACGACCTCGTGCTGTTCGAAGCCGCGGTCCTTGCTTCGCGGTACCCCTACGATCCCGATCCTCGCTGCGTCCCGAGGGCTCCGTCGGGGCTTTCGGCCCTGTACCAGAGGGACCTGCTTGAACTCGTACTCACGGGCGCGAGGCCGGACAAGGGCCTGGAACTCCTGCTCCTCTCGGGGTTCATCTCCGAGTACTGGCCGGAACTGGCTGACCTTTCCGGCGTCGTCCATGCCAAGGACTACCACCCCGAGGGCGACGCGTGGCGGCACACGATGGAGACTTTCGGCCACCGGAAGGCCCCCGACCTGGTGCTGTCGTTGGGACTGCTCCTCCACGATACCGGCAAACCCGACGCCGTCTCTGAGGGCGGCAACCGCTTCAACGGACATTCCGAGCTCGGGGAGCTGACCGCGCGCGCCTTTCTGGGGCGGCTCGGGTATTCACGCGCCGATATCGAATCGATCGCTTTCCTCGTCCGCTACCATATGCTCCCTGCCGCCTTGCCGCGGGTTCCCCCGTCGAGCATAGGCCGCATCCTCGACGATCCGCTGTTTCCCGTCCTGCTCGAGCTGTACCGATGCGACGAGCTTTCGACTTTCCGTGGCCCGGACGGTTACTACGATGCATGCGCCGCGTACAAGGCCTACCTCAAGAATTCAAGGAACCCGTACCGCGACAGCAACGGCAAACGTCGCGTCGACCTGCTTCACAGGAACGGCTCCGGGACACTATAGTAGCCGCATGCCAATCTGGAGCGATATTGAACGGGCCCTGTCGCCCGATGCAGCTGACAGGGAATTCGCCGCTCGGGTCGCGATGGAATTGCGTGAAGGCAGTCCCCTTGCCAGGACCCAGACTTCGCTGCTCCGGGCGAGCGACGGGGCCATCGCCTCGTTTTATGCGAGCCTGGAAGCGACCCGATCCCCTCCCGAGCCTCGTTCGAGGGCCGCCGATTCGTCCTGGCTTCTCCGTTCGGACGTCTGCTGGATCAATGTCAGGGCCTGCGCGATCGACGGTCGCCCTGGCTCGTTCATCCGCGCCTCGAAACTCCTGCCCGGCATCGCGTCCGACGCGATCCTGCTGGCGCCGTTCCATCCCATACAGTTCGACCTGACGTACGCGCCCGAGACCATGACGATTGTCGATCCGGCTCTCGCCGACTCCGCGCTGTCGGCGGCGGGAATCAGCCCTGCGGCCCAGCTTCGCGCTTTCGTCACCGCGTGCAGGCTCCTGGACAGGAGCGTAGGCTACGAACTCCTGCCTTATGCAGCCCAGTTCAGCCGCATCGCCATGGAGCGACCCGGCCTGTTCCGCTGGGTGGCGCTCGACGACGACAGGAAAGGACTGGCGCACGCCGACCCGGCTTTCCCGTACTGCGCCGGCGACAGGCTCCGTGACTCCGACCGCGTGGCTGCGATGGCGGCAGCGGCCAAAAACGAATACGGAATCTCCACCTTCAGGAAACACGAGGACGACTCCCCCGAGCTGTCAGCCGCCAAGGACAAGGCGTACTTCGGGGCGATCCGGCTTTGCGTCGACAACGGACTGTGGCCGGTGCCGGCCCACGCGAGGCATGGCGTCGGGATACCGGCCTTCCTCCGCTACGACGGAGCCGGGGACTTCCCCGTCTTTTCATACCGCGACGTCGACGGTCTGGACATCGGCGAGGACGCGTACGGCGTCGTCGCCCCTTTTGCATTCTATGACGACGTCCCGCCCAACGCCTCGCCTGCCGGCAGCGTGCCGCGCAACGACGACGCGATCGACTACTACGCGCACGTTTTTTCGTACTGGCGCGATTCGTTCGGCTTCGATTTCGTGCGCTACAACGCGGTCGACCGGGTGTTCGACGAGGCTGTCGACGAGGAGGGTCTGATGCCCGCGTCCGACCGGCCAACGCCAGAGGTGGTCACCGCGGCCATCATGGCCTCCAGGGACGGCGCTGCAGGAACCGGCGCCATTGCGGCGAGGAAAGGCTCCGAGGTCGAACGATACGCCGCCCTCGGCTTCGACCTGACGATGGGCAACGAGGTGCTGAGACGAATCGACGCTCCGCTCGTCAGTGACTCGTTCGCCCTCCATGATACGCTTGCCGGGCGCGCCAGGGGAAAGCGTCCGGCTTCAGTCTGCTTCGCCGTCGACGTTCCTGAGTCCGGCGCTCCCAGACTGTGGGGGTCCGCCCTCTCCAAGGTGATGGGCTCCGAGCGGATGCGGCTACGGCACGGTATGGCCCGGTTCCTGTCGGTAGGCAAGGGCCGGCGGCCCATGTTCGAGACAATGGGATTCCAGGACGGGTCGACGGGGCTGTACGAGGCCGGTTTCTCGATACGCGGTCTGGACTGGGCCGACGATGCCGGCCTTGCCTCCGGCTACGCGTCCATAGAGCGCCTCTATGCGCGCCTGCGGCCGTTCCTCGACGCGGGGGCCATCATCGCCCGTAGCGTAGAGGACGGCCATGCCTGGTGGCAGGTCAGCGGGAAGGGGCGATCGCGCCTCGTGGCCGTAGTCGCATCGCTGGAGACGGCCGAGGGCTGCGCTCCAGGCAGGCTGTCCATACCGCTTGACCCGGCATGGGGCGATCTGGAAGGACGCGCCTACAGGCTCCCGGACTCGGTCGGCATCGGGATCGAAGCCAGAGGGTCCATAGAGCTGGACCTCGGCTTCCTCGACCTGGTCGTTGTCGACCTGGTGCCCGTTTTCTACTGACGGGACGACATTGGGCTAGCGACCCTGGCGTTTGCGGATGTATATCTGCTTGCCGGTATCGGTCGGGCTCGCGCGTTCCTCCACGTCGAACCATCCGCACGATTTGATCAGATCCGCCAGCTTGCGGAAGCCGTAGTTGCGGGGGTCGAAGTCTGGCTGGCGGTTGGCGACGTACTGACCGACCGGCCCGAGGTAGGCCCAGCCGGATTCGTCGGCGGAATCCTCAACCGCGGCTATCAGCAAGGCACGGAGCTTCTTGTCTATCTTCAGGTCCTGGGTTACGGCCGGCTTCCGCTTCGGCTCGTCCTTGGACAAGGTCTCTTCCTCGACCGGCTCGCGCAGGATCTCGGTATAGATGAACTTGTCGCAGGCTGCCACGAATGGCTTGGGGGTCTTGCGCTCGCCGAAGCCGAGCACGAGCTTGCCGGCCTCGCGCATGCGCGCTGCGAGCCGGGTAAAATCGGAATCGCTCGATACTATGCAGAAGCCGTCTAGCTTCTCAGTGTACAGCAAATCCATCGCGTCAATTATCATCGCGCTGTCGGTGGCGTTCTTGCCGGTGGTGTACGAGAACTGCTGGATAGGCTGGATCGCGTACTCGAGCAGGCGTTCCTTCCAGTGTTTGAGGTTGTTTGTCGTCCAGTCGCCGTAGATGCGCTTCACGCTCGCCACGCCATACTTGGCGACCTCGGCGAGCAGCCCTTCGGTTATCGGCGCCTGGGTGTTGTCGGCGTCGACCAATACTGCCAGCTTCAGCTGGCCAGCGTCATAATTCGTCTTCATGCTCATTTCATGCTCCAAACATCATGTTTCTCAGCCGGTGTACCTTTCCTATCGCGCTGACGGCTACGACGATCTGTTCGCCGCCTCCGGTGGATAGCGCAACGACGGTACCGGTCGGCGTCCTGCGGATTTCCCGCGGGACGCCCGTTGCCTTTGCCTGCTTGCCCGACTCGTCGATCCAGGAAATTTCAACGGCCGCGCCGTCCTTCATCGCCCGTTCCATAAGCCGCAACTTGCCTGGATAATCCATCGCGCCCGCAACCGACCCGTCGTCGGTCGGCTTGGCCGTGGTCAGCTGGCTTTCGTCGAGGACCAGGCGGGCCTTGATCCTGTCCTCCAGATCGGCCCGTTCGTCGGGTGACGGGTTCATGCCATCGAGTGCCGCCAGGAGGCGCACGACAAGCGGCGATTCCTCAGGTACGAGTGTAGCGCTTGCCGGCAGAAATGCAAGCGGCAGGCCGTTGCCGTCATTGGCGAGCGCGGCGTTCGCCTGCGTCCACAGCGCCCGGACGGCGGTATCGTCGTCGGTCGGCGACGGCCGCATGTCGACGTCGATGCCGGCGGCCTTGAGCAGACGCTCGGCGTCTGGGGCGTCCCGCGCCGCAAGCATGTATACGCCGTCGGTCAGCCGTTCGGCCACGAGCCCGATCGCCTTGGGTGAATGCTCAATCACGCCGGACAGGTGGCCGTCCAGGACGACGACGACGCCCACCCTGACCCGGGCCGACATCGACTCGGATTCCCAGGCCTCGAGGGAGAACCGTACGCTCTGCGGGAGCGGGATTCCGGAGAGTTCCTCCAGCCGTGATTCCACCTCGCTGGCGGTGAATCCGAAAGCGTAGGCGGCCTTGGCCGCGCTCTTGTCCAGCGTCGCCGACCAGACCAACCCGGCATTTTCCATCCTCGCGACCGACACGACGAAGGCCCTGGCGGCGCGGCTGGCTTCGGGAAGGATGCGTATCTCGTGCGACTCCTCGACGACGATCGACTTTGGAACCGGCGCATTCAACGAGAATACGCCAGCTGCTGCGGTCGTGGTCCTGATCAGGCCATCGTCGCCGACGGCGACCAGGCCGAGCATCACGAGCGCGTCCACGATGCCCGAGGCCATCCCGACGAGCCCACGCCCGAGCGCTTCCGACGCGTCTGAAGAGCCGGATACGGCCAGCGGTTCGAGGTAGCGCCTCGCTGCCATCGCGACGATTCGGCGGGCGTCGGCGGCCGAGACGGCGATACCCCGCGGCAGGGCGGCGACGACGGCGTGGAGCAAGCCGGGCGCCAGCCGGCCGTTGCCCAGCGCTTTGACGATACAGCCCGCGGCGAGCGCAAGCGAGGCTGCCGATCCGGCGGAATCGCACAGTTCGACGAAACGGCGCGGGTACACGGCGGGACGACCGTCCTCGCCAGCGCCCATGATGCCGCTGGCTTCCAGCGCGCCGAGCATCGATGCCAGGCGCTCGGCATTGCCTGAAAGTCCCGGTATCGAGGCGTCGAGGATCTGCGCCATCCTCTTGCTCGGTTCGCGCCGGCCCTTGAAGGCGGGTTTGGCATGGGCGGTGGCGGAAACCAGGGCGCAGAATGCGGCGAAGGGGTCCGGCGCTTCCGGCTCGTCGGTCGCCGCGGAGATCGACAGCGCTTCCGAGGGCGAAAGCTCCGATGCCAGCCTGGAAAGGAGGGGAGGAGAGACGCCGACCAGCTCGAGGCCTTCCGCGTCCTTGTAGGAGTACAGGATAAGGCGTTCCTTGAGGCTTCGCACGTGCTGGAGCGCTGACGCCTCTCCCGCGTTGTCGTCGGCGGCTAGCTGGACGAGCTCGACCAGCGGCAACCCGGCGGCCGGAGAGGAACCCGAATACAGCGCCAGCGCCGTTATCTTCCTGTCGAAACGGTCAAGCAGGCCTACGATCGCATCGGAGTTCTCGCGGCGGCGCAGGAACGATTCGATGTTGGATATCAACTCGTGCT
>PGXR01000102.1:0-10130 GCA_002839245.1 Spirochaetae bacterium HGW-Spirochaetae-7
GGGTTCATGGATGCCTCCACCGCTACTACCTGCGTGCGAACACCGGTGCTTGCAGAGAACCAAGGTTCGACGAACTAACCAATGCTTTTGGCTCCGGCCACCGGTATCTTGACGATTTTATCCCGTCCAGACTTGCCAGAAAAAGTAAAGTCAGTACCCGGGTCTTCCGAACGCACCGTTACTTCATACCCGTCGGTATGGTCAATTGGCCATTTGTCCGGAAGCAAAATAATGGGGATACCCTTCATGACATGTTCCCGATATATATAAAAATAAAAACCGCCATCACCTACTTCATAAAACACTACCAGGCCTGGTTTAAGTTCAACTGTTGCAGTACGGGAAGAGTTATACCCAATTGAAAAGGCAAAGCATTTGCCTTCCTTATTGACGCTTATCCGTTTATATAAACCTCCCATACTATCTACAGCAATGTAGGTACCATCTTCGAACAACAAGCCACCGATAGTGCCGGATTCATTAAGGCGGATCAGAAGTTCAGAACCCTTGGTTGCTGCCCTTGAAGCGGTCTGATCTGGAGTAGTGGTCGTATTGGTAGCAGTACTTGGCACCTCCGCCTGTTCCTTCTTCGGTTCGGCATCGCTGAATACCGTATTGCCAAGTACCGCCATGACAACGAGAAGGCCAAAAACGACTGCCACTGCGATCAAGAAACCTCGCAACCCCTTTTTCATGATTCCTCCTCATTTGGGGTTTCTTCATTTGAAAATTCCAGCAACCTGTTGATTTCGCTCCTGCGAACCATCCTGGTCGAAGCGCCGTCTCCGGCGACCTGGTTGCGGTATTGAGTCTTCAAGGTTGGTTTGGCGCCTTCGTTCAGGGCCACAAGGCGGTCCAGAAGGAGGTTTTCGACATCGTAGAGGGCGATCGTTGTTTTTGCTATACGGACAGCCTGGCGCTCCTTGTACTTGAGCCTGCGCCTGGTGCGGTCGTTGTAGCCGGTGACCACCAGCGTGATGAGCGTCGAGAGGAGCCCGATTCCGCCGCCTATCAACACACCGACGATATTTTCAGTCATTTGTTAATCCTCTGAAGGCATTTTACATTTTTTTTTGTCAAACAGAATCGAGAGGCGAGAACCAAACGGGTGCAAGGTCCAGGTTGTAGGGATTATTTGCGTTTCCAGTTTCTCGCAGTAAAGCTGAAGCTTTGTTGTTGACTTAGTCCTGGCCTTAGTCTACATTTGTTGTATGCAAGTCAACATTCACGATGCCAAGACCAGGTTTTCAGTCTTGGTGGAACGGGCCTTGGCGGGGGAGCGGGTTGTAATAGCGCGGAACGGTACCGCTCTTCTTACTCTTGAACCAATCAAAGAGCGGTCGAAGCCCCGCACGCCGGGACTATCAGCCGGGAAAGGCACGATTTCAGAAGATTTCGATGACGAGTTGAATGAGGAACTATTGCGGGAATTTGAATGATGGAAATTCTCCTTGATACCCATACCTTCCTGTGGTGGTCCATTCAACCGGAAAAACTGACACCTGTGGTTCTCCAGGCTCTGCGGGATCCTGACAACAGGATCTTTTTCAGCGCCGTATCTTCCTGGGAAGCGCAGATAAAGATCGGACTTGGCAAGTTGGTCCTGCAGGAAAGCCTGCGAAAAATTGTTGAGCGCGAAATCGTCCAGAATAGCTGGGAAGTCCTGCCGGTCACGCTTCACCATACCTGGCGACTGGAGCAATTGCCGCCCCTGCACAAGGATCCATTCGATCGCTTGCTCGTCGCGCAAGCATTGGTTGAAAGCTTTGTCATCGCGACCAGGGACCCTCTGATATGCGCATACCCGGATTTGAAAATCCTCTGGGATTAGATACTATTCATAGTAGACTGTGACGAGCAGGCAAGGAGGCTCACATGGACGAAGCCGTCGTTCCAGGCACGAGTCCGCGCAAGGGCGAACGTCCGTTCACGTACGGGGACTACAAATCATGGCCCGAAGGCGAGCACTGGGAACTCATCCATGGAGAAGCCTATTCCATGAGTCCGGCTCCGAGGCGCCTGCATCAAAACCTGGTGTTACAATTCGCGGCGGAACTCGATAGCTTTTTTGCTGGAAAACCCTGCCGCCCTCACATAGCGCCCGTAGACGTGTTCCTGCCTGAAGGCGACGAGGCTATCGACGACATCGAGCATGTCGTCCAGCCCGATGCCTTTGTCGTGTGCGACAAATCCAAGCTCATCGACGAGGGCGTGCTTGGCGCGCCTGACTTCGTCGTCGAGGTGCTGTCTCCTGGAACGGCGATGAAGGACCAGACCCAGAAGCGCATGCTCTACGAATCACACAGCGTCCGCGAGTACTGGATAGTCAACCCCGATACCCTCGAGGTCTTCATCTACCTGCTCAAGGACAGCAAGTACGGCTTGCCGTCGGTAGCTGACCTGCGCGAAGCTACGGCTGTGAATATATTCCCGGGGCTTGCGCTCAGGGCAAGGCCGGAAGACTTGTAGGATCCGGTTCACCTGGGTCCCTTGCGCCCGGCCCGTGACAGCCGAAGGGAAAGACTGCCCGGATGCAGCCGACCTCGCCGGGCCGCGCTCCAGGGATGGATGCGGAGATCCCGGGGTAGCATCACCTGCCTCAACCTTGCAAGAACCGGGCCATTCCGTCTATAGTGGCGCCCGGAGCTACAGCATGAACCTTGGTACAACGCGAAATATCGGCATCATGGCGCACATCGACGCGGGCAAGACCACGACGACGGAGCGCATACTCTATTATTCCGGCAAGACCTACAAGATCGGCGAAGTCGACGACGGCGAGGCCGTGATGGACTGGATGGAGCAGGAGCAGGAACGCGGCATCACCATCCAGAGCGCCGCCACGACGACGTACTGGCGCGAGCACCAGATAAACATCATCGATACGCCCGGCCACGTCGACTTCACCGCGGAGGTCGAGCGGTCGCTGCGCGTCCTCGACGGAGCGGTGGCCGTGTTCTGCGCGGTCGGCGGCGTGGAGCCCCAGAGCGAGACGGTATGGCACCAGGCGGACCATTACCGCGTTCCGCGCATCGCCTATGTCAACAAGATGGACAGGCTCGGCGCCGACTTCTATTCGGTGCTCGAGGAGATTCAAGAGAAGTTCGCTGCCGTCCCCCTGCCGGTCCAGCTTCCGATAGGCAAGGAAGGCTCGTTCGAAGGCGCCATCGACCTGATCACGATGGAAGAGTTGCGCTGGGACGCCGACCAGGGCGGCCAGAACATCACGCGCATTCCCATTGGCACCGAGTACTCGGCGCTTGCCACCGAATGGCGAGAGAAGCTGGTCGACAGCATTTCGGCCCATTCTGACGAGATTACCGAGCTGTACCTTTCAGGCGAAGCGATTCCGCCGGATATGATTCGCGCCGCGCTGCGGGAACAGACGATCGCACGAAAGATAGTGCCGGTTCTATGCGGCGCCTCGCGGCGCAACGTCGGCGTCCAGCCATTGCTCGACGCAGTGGTCGACTATCTGCCTGCGCCGGGCGACGTTCCGCCGGTATCCGCCTTCAATCCAAAGAAAGAACAGTTCTTCGAACTTCCCTGCGACCCCAAGGGCAACCCGCTCGGGCTGGTATTCAAGGTGCAGTACGACCGCGAGGCCGGACCGCTGTGCTACGTCCGCATGTACTCCGGAGTGATCAAGACGGCCGGCACCGTGTACAACATAGGCAAGAAGAAGCGCGAGCGCGTCACGCGGATACTGCGGATGCACGCCAACAAGAGCGAGCCCATAGACGAGATCGAAGCCGGCGACATAGCCGTCTTCGTCGGCATGAAGTCGGCCCAGACCGGCGACACCGTCGGCTCCGAGGGCTGGCCCATGCTCCTCGAGCACATGCACTTTCCCGAGCCGGTCATTACGGTGGCCATCGAGCCAAAGACGGCGTCCGACCGCGACAAGCTCAAGGAAACGCTTGAAATCCTGTCAAAGGAAGATCCGACCTTCCAGACCGGAGACGACGAGGAGACCGGCCAGCTCGTCATCCGGGGCATGGGAGAACTCCATCTCGACGTCCTGGTCACGAGGATACTCCGGGAATTCAAGGTGAGCGCCAAGGTCGGCAACCCGCAGGTATCGTACCGCGAGTCGATAACGAAAAAAATCGAGCATTCCGAGAAATATTCACGCTCGATGGCTGGCAAGGAAATATTCGCCGGCGTCACCCTGGCCATGGAACCCCTGCCTCGAGGCACCGGCAATTCCTACGAGAAGGCCATGCGCGAGCACAAAGTTCCCGACGAAATCTACGACGCGGTGGAACGCGCGGTGAACAACGCCTTCGCCGGCGGCATCGTCCTGGGCTACCCCTGCGTCGACATCGGCGTCAGGCTCGTCGGGCTGGACTGGGACGAACTGACCGCGACGACGTTCGCCTTCGAGGCCTGCGCATCGATGGCCTTCGACGAAGCCTGCCGCAAGGCCGGTCCGGTCCAGCTGGAACCGGTGATGAAGGTCGACATCATGACCCCCAAGGACTACATGGGCGAGGTGATGAGCCTGCTGTCGCAGCGCGGCGGCCTTATCCACGGCTCCGATTCCCGAGCCGCCATAGATGTCATCCACGCCGAGGCCCCCCTGGCCGTGATGTTCGGCTTCTCCACCAGCCTCCGCTCCGTCAGCCAGGGCCGGGCCAGTTTCAGCATGGAGTTCTCGCACTTCGAACAGAAACGCTAGTCGACTCGCCGCGCACGGATGCGCGGCCACGATTCAGCCGGCGCAGCGAAGCGAGCCGGAACGTCATGGATGACGAGATGCGCGGCCACGATTCAGCCGGCGCAGCGAAGCGAGCCGGAACGTCATGGATGACGAGATGCGCGGCCCTGGGGCGTTGTCGTCAGAGCAAGGCGGCGCGGAAGCCCAGGGTGCGGGCACAGAGGTTGAACGAACGGTCATGCGAGAAGACGTTGATGCCTTCAGCCGGTTCCTCTGCAAGCAACTGCAACGCGCTGGCCAGGTGCAGCGCGTCGAGCGTGTTGACATATGTCGGAAAAGCTTCCATGGCTCGTTTCTTGACGGCAGTACCGAGTTCCAGAAGATCAATGCTCTCCAAAACATCATCAAGTCGTTTCGTGGCCTCCATCAAGGCTTCGTCATCCAACTGCGCCTTAAGGCGGCACCGCAAGAGAACCCTGCGACACTCGATTTCAAGCAATTCGCTCGAGACGAGCCGGGGAAAGGCCTGCACATGACGAAGCGTCGTCTCCCCGAGAAGCAGATACCGTAACAGCACTGAAGAATCCAGATACGCTACCATGAATCTGCTCGTTCACGATCAATGATGTCTTGTACTTCCCCTACCATCAGCGGTTGAAGTCCCCGCCAGACGAAAGGTCGTTGCCTGCGCCGCACATAGCCAGGGATTGATCCCAAACCCGTCAGGCGGGCAACAGGTTTCCGATGATCGACTATCGTGATCGTCTCACCTTCGCGCACGCGCCGGATCTCGGCGCTCAAATGGGACTTGAGCTCTGCGATAGCCACATTTCTTTCACCCTGCATTGCTGTCCACCATTTATGACTACTATGACCATATTTTTCCAAAGTCAAGTCGAGATTCAGGATAATCCCCCCACACCTAACCGACGGCAGTCCTTCCTAATAGCCCTGCTCCAGTGCTGTTTCGCCGACTTGAATATCTCTGTGACGACCCGTTCCAATAAATCCGGCAGGGTCTCGAAGGCATACGACGCATGCATGCGCTCGAGGCGCTGGTGATACTCGCGACCCCAGGGTCCGATATTGACGACGGGGCAGGCAAAGCCGGACGGCAGGGGATCTAAGCCGAGCGGGCAGGCAGCAGCGGCAAGAAGCCTCGTCCCCTCGTCGTCATCGGGATAAAGAAAACTCATGTCGGAGATGCCCGGAAAGAATGGCCTCATAACGATGTCACCGAGGCCGTCCCTTGCCATCGAAGCGACTACCGACTCGACGGCGGCAATGAGGGAACCATCCCGATCCATATCAAGGCTGGCACGGGGGTAGTATGGGGGAGCCAGCCCGATGACCGCTGCAGGCCCTTCGAGGCCGGCAATCCGGACGGCTTCGGCGGCCAGGGCAGCCAGTGCGGCCATCCTGTCGGTGGCGGTGGCGGCTGCCGCTTGCGCCCGTTCCAGTGCCGGTCCGTCGGCCTCTAGCGCTTTTTTTTCGAGCCCTGCCCAGGGAACGATGAGCGCGCTCCGGTCGGGAATCGCGAAATCGCGCCCGGAAGCCTGCGAGAACGCAACGGCACGTTCCCGCAGCCTGTCCATGGCCGATGCCATGGCGGCAGCGGCAAGCCGGGACACCGTGTCAAGCACCTCGGCCGGGCCGTCGCGGTGGGTCAGGACGTTCACCGATACGAAAACCGAATCGGGAGTCGTGACGTCGTAGCGGTCGCGCAGTTCCCGGTAGTACAGGATCGTCGGCGGCGACGGCGGTTCGTGGCTTGATCCACTCACTGCACCTCTGGGCTGATCGAAAACATCCGGGGCGCACTCGATGTTCCGCGCGTATTCGGCGGCCAGCAAAGCCGGATTGATGCCGTCGAACGGAGAACCGGCATGGGTCGGGCATCCGACAAAAAGGGCGAACGGGTGCAGCTTGCCGACACTGCCGAGGAAGACGGCCCGTCCCGCGGCTCCATCTCCCTGGTCGACCGCGGCGTCGAGGTTGATCGCCGCGACCGGTTCCACGCCCCACCCGTCAAGGATACCGGGCATTTCGTGGATGGCGCTCAGCATCCCGTGCGACGAGCCCTCCTCGTCGGGTACGGCCAGGAAAACCAGCGCGCCGTTTGTCCCGGACTCGCCGGACATTGCCTTGACGGCGCTATCCTCGAGGAGAGCAAGCCCGGCAGCCAGCCCCGCCTTCATGTCCAGGAGACCGCGCCCGGGCAGGAATTCTCCCGAACGCAGGTCATCGAGGGCGCGGCTCGCCGTGTCGCCAAGGCTTTCACCCCTGGCCGCGGCCAGGTCCCGTTCACGTTCGAGCGTTTCCAACAGGAGCGGCACGAGCGCAGGCGGATCGAAGGCCCACGGGGCGAGAAGCCCGAAGCTGGAGACGCTCACGACGTCGTAATGGCCTGTCAGGATGATCGCCCTGTCACCAGCCGATCCGACGATGTCCGATTGCGAGCTTACGCAGGCTGCGATGATGTATCGCTCGCAGGGGTCATCACGGGTTCGTACCAGCATGATCCGATCGGGGTGAGCCTTGAAATACGGCCACCCCGCCAGCATGTCGCACAGGAAGAAGGCAAAACGCGTTTCTCCTTCGCTGTCGGTGACGCTCGGGAAGGCGGCCATGGCAAGCGCCAGTTCTTTGGTTCGGGCGGGGTTCATGCAAGCAGTTATACACGACCGTGCCGTAATTCTCAAAGAGGCTTTGCTGAAAAGCCATGATCAAATATGCGCGTGGGCCCGCCTCGGTACAACAAGGCTCGCTTCGCGAGTCCTGTTGTATCGGTCGCCCGCGCACATTGCATGATCTGGCTTTGCCTAGACCTTACCGAGGCGGCACGGTCGTGCTTTCACGATGAGGTCGGAGCCATTTTGACAGTTCACCTGTAAAAGCGCACCCGTGATTTTCTGGTAAAGCCGGGATCCCCCGCGCCGCCTCGGAAGACTCTCGGAATGGCCAGGTCTATAGTGCGCGCGGGAAAGGTACCGGCTCCTGACCCTGCACAGAGAACGCCCGTCGCGCCGTGACTGCTCGTTCATCCCCCGCGCCGCCTCGGAGGACTCTCGGAATGGCCAGGTCTATAGTGCGCGCGGGGCGACCGATAAAAACGGACTCGCGTAGCGAGCCTGTTTTTATCGAGGCGGGCCCCCGCGCAAATCCTGGAATTGCCTTTGCGCATGGCCTCTTGCAGAATTACGGCGCGGGGGTTCGTTGATCCCGGCGCGACGGGTGTGCTGAAAACCCTAGTCGAGCTTGATCGTGCGCTTCTCCGGGACGGAACTCGGCCGGTACATGATGGCGACGTGTCCAATGACGCGGACGAGGTCGGCTCCGGCCTTTTCAGCTAGCGCCTGGGCCAGTTCCTTTCGCTCGCCCTTGAGGTCGACGAAGCGCAGCTTGACGAGCTCGTGATCGGTCAGCGCCCGGTCGAGCGCCTCGGCGACGCCTTCGGCGGCGCCGGCCTTGCCCAGGAATACGACAGGATCGAGGCCGTTCGCGAGCGACGAGAGCCGCGCTCTTTGTTTCGATGTCAGCATGGAACTTCCTTATACCGCACGCAGTAGCTTGAGTATGAAGCCGAATATCAATCCAAGGACAAGCCTGGCTCCGAGAAGCACCAGGGCGCCGGTCCAGAGACCCTGCATGTAATTGACTATCCTGTCCTTGTAGATAAAGCGCTTTATCCTGAACAGGAGCGGATTGATCATCGCGTCGATGGATCGCCACACCGGATGGAGGCTGTTCCACTTGGCCGTATAGGCGACGACGCGTGCAAGCACCATGACGAGGAAAAAACCCAGGAGGAAGCTTACCGGAGACCAGAACATCTCGACTATCATGGCCAGGACGAGACCAAAGGTCAGCGTGCCGAATGATGCCATCGAGAAAATCCTCGAGACGCCTGACAGAACGGCAAGCGCCGCTATCGGGGAAAAATCGACGCTCCCGAGGACGAGGAAGGGCACCTTGCGCCACAGCGCGAGGTATGGTTCGGTGGCTTGCTCGACCAGCTCGGCCGGGCGCCCGATAGCCGAAGTCGGGAACCATGACATGAATATGCGCACGACGCAAAGAAGCATATAGATCGAGGTGGCCGCCCCAAGCAACCTGAAAACAGAAGACAGCACGTTCATCGCATTCTCCGTAAAAAATTATTTCCGTAGGCTATGCCTACTCGAGCCTCTGGAGTTCGAGCATCCGCTGGCGCAATTCTATGGCAGTCTGGGCGGTATCCCGGTTCTCCCTGGCCGGGTCGAAGAACGGGTTGAGCTTCAGCGCTTCGTTCCAGTAGTTAACCGCCAATTCGAGATCTCCGGACGCGTACGCGTCCAGACCCTTGAGATAAAGATCTTCCGCGCGGGCCTCCTTGGCGGATCTGCCCATGTCGCCCATATCGAAACGCACCTCGAGGCTCATCCTGTTGAGCGGGGAGAATTGGGTGGTCAGGTCGAGCGTATAGTTGACGTCCAGCGTCAACGGCGCGAAATCAATTGCGGCGCCGACGCTTATCCTCGGGTTGCCGCCCTTGAGCATGAATCCCGCCTGCAGGTTCCAGAAATCGGTGACGGTCATGCTGTAGCCGATTCCCCAGTACGGCTTTTCACTCTGGGAAGCGTCGACGAGGTTGATGGGCAGGCTGAAGTCGGCCGACACGAGTATCGGTTTCAGGAACTTGTACGCGACGCCTGCGGTGGCGACCGTCGGCAGGGCTTCTCCCATGACCGGCGGGCCGAAATTCTTGAGAGCCAGGCCGAGCGAGAAATTCTTCTCGCGCGACGAATACAGCTTGAGCAGGTTGAACCGAGTGAGGAGACCGAGGTCTGCCATCACCGCGACGGCCGACTGGCTGGCGCCGGAACCCGCGATTACCTGCCCGGAGTCGTTTGAAAAGTCGGGCATGGACCGGTACGCCAGCTTGGCGCTTGCGCCGACCGATACGCCGTAGAAATAATAGCCGGGGAAAAGGTGCAGCGACGCGTTCGCTATTCCTATCGCCTCGGAATAATAGCCGGTGGCGACTCTCTCCGCGAAATCGGAGTATTCGGTGAACGGCAAGTACAGCCACTTGCCTCCGAGCGACAGGCCGAGGGTACCGAGTCTCATCGTATAGGCCACGGACTCGATGCGGGTATCGGCTATCCAGTTGTTGTGGTAGAAGGCGAACTGCGTCTGCCCCTGGACGGCGCTGCCCGCGGGATTGAGTTCCAGGAAGGAGACGTCAGTGGCGACGGCGGTGAAGGCCATTCCCATGCTTTCGGCGCTGCCGCCTACGGGTACCAGGGCAGACAGGAAGGTCGTCTGGCCGGCGTTGGGATCCTCGCCGCCTATCGAGAACAGGCTGTATATGAGCTCGTAGGCACTTGGATATATCGACGACAGACCCTGGGCGCCTGCACTGACGCTCGCGATGAGGGCAAGATAGAGGGTCAGGCAGGCTTTTCTCTTCATGCTACAATGGAATATA
>PGXR01000102.1:10156-14892 GCA_002839245.1 Spirochaetae bacterium HGW-Spirochaetae-7
GATAATTTCTATCTATGCATGATACGACGGGGCTCAGCTTGCGCGAAGGCGCGCCGACAATGATAAGGTGGGACCCGGTTTCTGCAACCTGCTGGAACGGGCCGGCGAACAGGGAGGAGCCTCAGGCGGCGCCTGACAGATGAACGTACGAATGCGCCACGCGGCGCTCACCATCCTTATCCTCCTCGCCTTCGCGACGGCCGCCTGGGGCATGGGCAGCCGCGAGGATCCGCTCGTCCAGGCGGACAAGCTGATCGCGTCCCAACGTTACGATGAAGCGATACTTTACCTGACCGATTTCATAAAACAATATCCCGACCGTTTCGACGCGGCTCAGCAGCGTCTCAAGCGCATCAACAGGATACGCACGGCCTACAACCAGACTGCCGTGGACCTGATCGGCGTCATCAAGGACGATCCGACGAACCAGGCAAAAAAGCTGGCGATGATCCGGGAACTGGAGAACCTCGAGAGCAACCCCAACCCCACCGTCAAGGAATTCGTCGTACAGACCAAGGCCCTGGCCCTCTTTACCTACAACCAGGCAAAGTTCGAGGAGATCATGGCCGGCGGCCGGGCGCTGATAGATGGCAGGAAGTTCGTCGAAGCCGCCAAACTCTACCAGACGGGTTTCGTGCTGTATGCACCTGAATTCTCCACCGCCGGACTCGATCCGGTCATCGTCAGCGCCGCCTTCGGCGGCGTAGAAAAAGTTTCGGAGCAGATTTCAATATTCTCGATACGCTCTACAGCGGTGGAACAAGCCTTTTCAGCGCTCGCGCTGGCATATCGCGGAGGATCCGAGGAAACAATCGCTCCAGCCTGGAGCACGGCGAGGGAAGCGGCCGTCGCGCTTGCCGAGACGAGGCGCACCATCGTCGACCAGGGACGTACACTCGAGGCGACATTCGCGAGTATTTCAGCCAGCGACAAGACCATCACCGACAGCTCGTTCCTGCCGTTTGCCTTCCGCTTCGTCCTCGGCCGAAAAACCGAAGGTAAGCTCGAAGGCGTCTCAGGCGCTGTCGATGCCGCATGGGTCGGCGCCCTGGGTTCGGCGCAGGTCGCGCTGGACGAAACGCTTTCCACGGGCATGGAGTCCGCCGGGGCCACTTTCGACTCGGGTGACTGGGCCGCCGCCGGCACGGCTTTCGAAACGGCTGCGAGGACGGCGGACCACGGGATAGCTCTGACGTCATTGTGGAGCCATTACATCCCCAGCGACCTCGTAGAACGATCGACCGCGCTTGGCCAGGCCGCATTGCAGCTGAAAGGCGCGGACTACCTGCGCTATGTCCATGCCGGGCGGACGGCCAGGTCCTACGCCACGCTTGCGTCCATCAACGTAACCATCGACCGGGACGCCGCCGCGCTCGCCGCCTACGTTCCCAGTCCTGACGCCAAGACCGAATCGCTCGCCGCGTACGAGACCAGCCGGCTGGCATTCGCCGAGTCGGCCCGGTCTGTGGAAGCCATACGCGTGGAATCGGGAGGATTGGCGACCAGGATGGCAGCCTGGACCCAGGTCGGTTTCGGGTCGGAGTCGTCGCAGGCCGAGCAAGGCGCTCTGGACGGCAGGATTGCCAACACGACCGACCGAACGCGGTCGCTGGAGACCCTGGCGGTCGCGACTGCAGCGTCGTACGAATACAGCCTGGTTTCGGCCGAGGCGCAGAGAGCGATTGCGGACGCCGAGGCCGGCAAGAAGCTGCTCGACGGCCTGCCCTCCGACGACCCCCTCCTGCCCGACGCCACCTTCCGCTACCCCGGCAAGGCGCTCGCGTCACTGGCGTCGGCCGACTCGACCCTCAAGACGCTCAGGGCCAATATCGACGCCATGCTGGCGTCAATAGCATCGCGGCCCGGTTACATCGCCTCCGACGCCTCGGTTCTCGCGTGGGCCGAGCGCGCCCGCGCCCTGGCCGCCGAGGCGGCGAAGCTCGTCTCGGAGACGGTAGCGGTCACCGCCAAGGCCCGCGAGCAGAAACAGCTCGCCGATTCCAGCCGGCTCGAAGCGGAGCGGCGCGTGGCAGAGTCCAGGACGGCGCTTCGCGCCAACAACTTCGAGACCGCCCGCGAGCGTCTTGAACGCGCCAGGGAACGATACCTCGCGACGCTTTCGTTCGAACAGGATCCGCTCCTGCGGGCCGAATCGGACAAGCTCCTGTCGGAGCTCTCAGCGACCATACTCAAGACGGAAAACGACCTGGTCGTTGCGGAAACGCGGCGCCTCGTGACCAGCGGCAGGAATTTCTACCTCCAGGGGGAGTTCGACTCGGCTGAATCGACCCTCCTCCAGGCCCGCTCGCGCTGGAAGACCACGAACTCGACCCCGGAGGTAGAGGTGGAGTACTGGCTCAAGCTGGTGCAGACCGCCCTGTCGGTCAAGACGGGACGCGACATTCCGGTGACCGCGCCTCTCTTCCCCGAGATGAGCCAGATCCTGTCGCTCGCCAAGCGCTATTACGAAGAAGGCTCGGCGCTTCTCGCCAGGCGCGACAAGACGGGGGCCGTCAAGTCGTTCACGGAGGCGCGGAAGAAGATATCCGAGGTCAAGGTCGTCTTCCCTCTCAACCAGGAAGCGCGCGTCCTGGAGCTGAAGATAGACCAGCTTTCAGATCCCGACGCGTTCGGCACAAAATTCGCGCGCATGTTCTCCGAAGCCCGGGCCAAGATCGACGCGAAAGCGGACCTGACTACCGCCTACAGCGACCTCAAGGACCTCGAAGCCATCAATCCGCGCTACCCTGGACTGCGGACACAGATAGAGCGGGCCGAGATACTGCTCGGCTTCCGACAGCCGCCGCCCGACCCGAAGGCTATTGCCGAAGCTCGCTCCCTCGTCCTGGCGGCCCGGCGAATCTTCGACTCCGGCCAGGTGGCACAGTTCGCGTTCGCCCGTACCCAGCTGGAAAAGGCCATCGGGCTCGACCCAAACAACGAGGCGGCCTCCCAGCTCAAGGATCGCCTCGCCACATACATCGGCGGCGATACCGCGATCGTATTGTCGAGCGCCGCCGAGACGCTCTACGGCGAGGCGGTCACGTTCTTCACGCGCGGCGACTACATCAACGCCCGTGCCAGGCTGACGAGGATCCTGGCCGTCTTCCCTCGGGGCGGATCGATCCAGAAGGTCGCGGACCTCGACTCCCGGCTGACGGCGATAGGCTACTGACATGCCTAAACATCCTCTGCGACCCAGAAGCGCGGTCCTGGCGCTGGCCGCCCTATGCACCGCAGTGCTCGTGTCGACGACCGCCACCGCCGCGGCCCCCGATTTCTATTGGGAAGCGCCCGCCCGCCTGTCCAGGGGAGTCGGCGCCTACCCGCAGGCCCTGAGGACGGCGGGCCGGGTAGTCGCGATCTGGCAGGAGAACATAGCTACCACGGAAAGAGGATCCGCGTGGCTGTCGCTCGCCTCGTACGGCGCAGACGGCGGCGTCGCCAGGCGCGACCGTTTCGCCGGCCCGTTCGTCTATTCGGGGGACGCGCCGGTACTGTTTTCCGTGGCCGCGGACGGCAATGGCACTATGGTCGTCGCCGTCTCGTCGGGTGAGCTTTCAATATCCATCTATCGGTCGAAGGACGGGGGCGTATCGTTCGAAGCGCCCGTCGTCATCGAAACCCTCGAGGCTGGAGTCGCTCCGCGTATCTTTACCAAGACCGGCGGCGGCTGGTACCTCTTCGTCACCCGCAGCCAGGTCTTTTCCCGGCCGCAAGCCGGCGCTGCCGGCTCCGCCACCTACGAATCGCTGTCGATCTTCTATTCACGGTCCGAGGATGGCAGCTCGTGGTCCGCTTTCAGCCCCTTCGTCGGGGGCGAAGTAGGCCTGGACCCGAATTTCCTCCCGACCGCGGCGTCGACGGACGGCGCAGACATCGTCGTCTTCCAGACGCTGTCAGGCGGCGACCGGCCGAGCTACCAGCTATACTCGACGACGACGACCGATGGCGGGGCAACCTGGTCCGCGCCGCGCCGCGTCACCGACTTCATCGACCCGGTACAGGGAGCGCGCCGCGCGGCCGCCGATTTCGACAACCAGCGACCCCACCTGGCGCTCGTCGGAGGCTCGTTGTGGCTGACCTGGGAACGCAGGCTCCTGTCAGGCCCCGCGCAGATATACGCGGCGCGGCTCGGACTCGACGGTGCGACAATACCGGGCAGCCCGGAACGGGTCACCCTCGGACAGGGCAACTGCTCCGAGCCCAGGATATTCTCGATCGGCGGCGCCGGAAGCTCCGTCGAAGCCGAAGAGCCCGCGATTTCGTGGTTCGACGACAGGCGCGGAGGCAGCCGGGTCTACGCGGCCTTCCGCGCGGGAACGCTGTGGAACGAGCGAGACCTGTCGGGCCGCTCGCAGGGCGACGGCGCCTTCGGCCGCGCCGTCTACGCCAAGAACGGATTGTACGCCTTCTGGCAGACAGGCCGGGGCGCTACCTCCTCTGTCATAGGCATGATCCCGGACACTACCGCCCGCGCGCCCGACGTCAGTGGCGCCGATTTCGAGCCGGGCGCCCCGTCGAGGCGCAGCCGGGCAAACGTCCGCTGGGCCGTCCCCCCGGATTCCTCCGGAATACTCGGCTTTTCGTACCTGTGGTCGAGGGACCCCGCTGCCGAGCCGCCGAAGACGGCGATGATACTCGAGACTCAGACGCGCGCGGCTTTCGACGCGGACGCCGACGGCGACTGGTACTTCACGATACGCGCGCAGGATTACGCTGGCAACTGGTCGCCG
>PGXR01000103.1 GCA_002839245.1 Spirochaetae bacterium HGW-Spirochaetae-7
CTGGGACATGATGAAAAAAGCCGAGCTCACCGGCATGACCTTCGCACGCAAGTACGAAGGACTCAACATTCCGCTGACCATCATGACGATGTGCGGCGAGATATTCACCCGCGGCGACGCGTCCTTCCTCAACCTGGGACTGCAGCAGGACATCGGCGAGACGCTCGAGCGCTTCGGCAGCGACGAGCAAAAGGCGCGCTACATTCCGATGCTGGCCCGTGGCGACGAAGGCTCGGCTATGATACTGACCGAGCCGGACGCCGGCTCCGACCTCCAGGCGGTGACCCTCAAGGCCACGCAGGGAGCCGACGGCAAGTGGCTCCTGTCCGGAGTCAAGCGCTTCATCACCAACGGCTGCGGCAAGATAGGCCTGGTACTGGCCCGCAGCGAGGACCGCGAAGGCGCGCGTGGCCTGTCGCTCTTCCTCTACGAACGCGACAAGCATACGAAGATACGCCGCGTCGAGGAGAAGCTTGGCATCCACGGCTCGCCGACCTGCGAGATGCAGTTCGACAACTCGCCGGCCGAACTCGTGGGCGAGCGCGGACGCGGCCTTACCAAGTACACCATGTGGCTGATGAACTCCGCCCGTCTTTCGGTGGCGTCCCAGGGCGTCGGCATAGCCGAGGCTTCCTTCCGCGAAGCGTACAAGTACGCAACCGAGCGCGAGCAGTTCGGCGGCCCGATCATCAAGCTGCCGGCGGTGTACGAGATGCTCGCCGACATGCGCGTGTCGCTGGAAGCCGCGCGCTCCCTGCTCTACGAAACGGCCCGCATCGTCGACCTGAAAGAAGGCATGGAGCGGATGGTCGAGCATCACCCCGAGCGCAACGACGAACTCAAGGCCGAGATAAAGAAATATACCCGGCTCGCGGCGATGTTCACGCCCATGGCCAAGGCCTACAACTCGGAGATGGCCAACAAGGTAGCGTACGACGCCATCCAGATACACGGCGGCACCGGCTTCATGAAGGATTTCAACGTGGAGCGGCACTACCGCGACGCACGCATCACGAACATCTATGAAGGCACCACCCAGCTCCAGGTCGTCGCCGCGATAGGAGCGGTCATGTCTGGCACCGCCACGGCCGCGATGGACGAATACGCTTCCGAGGACTGGAGCGCCTTGCCGGCCCACCTGCTCAAGGCCGAAGAGAAGGCCCGCATGATGTTCGAGAAATCCGTGATGCTCGTCAAGGAAGGCTCGAGCGAAGAAGTAACCGCCTTCCACGCCAGGCGTCTCGTCGAGATGGCCACTGAAATAATCGTGTCCTGGCTCCTCCTCCGCGACGCCCGCCGTTCCGCGCGCAAGCTTGCGGTGGCCGAGACCTTCATGGAGAAGATGCTCGCCCGCGCCATGGCCCACGCCACCTATATCCAGAGCGAGGACGCCTGTTTCATGAAAAACTATAAGGATATCCTGAACCTGGAGTGAAGCCGGCCGGTCTTTAACCGCAGAAACGCCAATAAATAGCGGAAGATCAGTAAACGATTTACGAGCCAATTTCAAAAGCCTGCAGCTTTTGGAATTGGCTTTTTTATCAAAAAGATAGGCAAAATGCTCGATGGACGACTTCGGATTGAAAGAAATGATCGGCTGTATTTTCTTGACAAGTTGTCACGAAAAAACTATCATATTCCTATGAAGACACTACCTGTAGGTGAATTGAAGGCGCAGTTTTCCAAAGTACTCGAACTTGTCAAAAAAGGTGAATCCTTTGGGATTCTGTATGGTAAAAAGAAAACGCCTGTAGCAATGATTGTACCATATGTTGATAAAAAGAGTAAAAAAGATCGGCAGATCGGAATTCTGGAGGGGGAAGCGATCATCGAATTCAGCGACGAATTTGCCATGACCGAAGAAGAGTTGCTGGGATTGGTATGAAATACTTGTTGGACACTCATGCTTTTCTTTGGTCAATCGCAAATACAAAAGAATTGTCGAAAAATGTTATCAAAGCGATAAAAAACCCGGACAATGAAATATATGTCAGCTCCGTATCACTATGGGAAATAGCGATTAAGACCAGGATCGGAAAATTGGAAATAACCGGAACTTCGATAGATGAATTGCCAAGCATCATCGAGAAACTGGACTATAGTCAAATTAGTCTGACAGTTGAAGATGCGATCGGATATGCCAATCAAAAAGAAGCTACACACAAAGATCCTTTCGATAAAATGTTGATATGGCAATGCATGAGCAGGAATATGACAATGATCAGCAAAGATACAGAATTTTCCAAATTTAAGCCTTTTGGTTTAAAACTGCTTTGGTAATAAATAAATAGGTTTTCCATCTTGTTCATCTTGTCTTATCATGATCACCATGTCCAAATTTTTCCTTTCTTCTCAGTATTCCCTCCGTGTCTCCGTGGTAATGCTGTTCGCTGTTTTCAGAGGAAGCCGAGTCTCGAAAGGGCTACTGATACGGCGGCCACGGCGGCGGTCTCCGTCTTGAGTATGCGGTCGCCAAGGCTCGCGAACGAGAAGCCCCGGCCTTCCAGCAGGTCGAGCTCGGCAGGGGTCCAGCCGCGCTCGCTGCCGATTGCCAGCACGAGCGGCGCCATGCCGGTCGCGTCGGGTAGCTCGGCCATGCCGAAGCCTGTCGTCGCCCGGTACGGGTCGAAGGCCCAGAGCCTGCCGCCGCTGCCGGAACCACCCCCAGCGGCTCCGATGCAACCGTCCGGACCGGCCATTGCGTCGATCGCGCGCGCCAGGGTCCATGCGGTATCCACCTCGGGCAGCCTGGGGTTGGCCGCCTGAACGGCGCCTTCGATCAGCGCAGTGCGAAACTCCCTGTTCTTGAAGAAGTCGCTCTGGAAATACGACTTTTCGCCAAGCTCGGTTCCCGACAGGACGATGCGGCCGACGCCGAGCGAACAGAGGTCTTTGAGTATGCGGTTTGCCTGTATCGGCCGTGGAAAGCCCAGGAGAATGACCAGTGGTCTGAGCGGGGGTGCCTTCCGGACCGGGCGGAACGAGAAGCTCATCGCTTCGCCGTCCCAGGCTTCCATCCGCGCCGTGCCGAGCATGCCGTCGGGCGTTCCGGCTTCCAGTTCGTCCCCAACGCCTTTTTTCAGCACCTTGAGCACGTGCCGCACCCGCGCGTCGGAGCGGGGCAGGGGACTGTCTATCTCGCTCTGGTCGAGAAAAAGCATGTTCATGAGGGCCTCCGCGACGGGATTTCCCGGCGAAGTGAGACTAGCAGAAATTCTTGTACAATAAAAAGACCGCCGCGTTACTCGAAGGACTTGCGCCCTGCATCGAGTCAATAGTTGGGGAGGAAATATTTCCCCTCCCCAATCTATGCAGGCTAGTTCAGATCCACTCTGAATACTTTAAAAGTTGGCTTGCCGGTAGCAGTGTCGACCAAGCAATAGACATATGTATTGGCTCCTGCATATGTTACTCCTACCAAATCGACTTTCTCAAAGCCGCTGATGGTGTGGGTTTGGACGACCGTGGCGGCCGACTTGGAAAACATGTCAACCGCGTATATCGTCGCGACACTGGATGCCGTAGCTGCAACATAGAGATAATAGTCATCTGCGGCCAGATAGTTGACCGTTCCTGGAATTGTTACCGAACCTTGGTAAGATGCACTTGAGTAATCAGTGACCTCGAAAAAGCTCAGCTTATAGTTATCGATGGCTGGGTCATATACAGGGACTATCGCAAATTCCCTGTCTACATCCAGGATTGGTTTGCCGGCATTACCCGGATCCATATCTGCCCCATTGTGCAGCAAATAGGAATCGTTCGGTGCAGTTACCGTAGCTGAGGTTGTGGCGTCGACATCGTACGACGCGAGGTTGTGACTGCCACTGTCTTCGCGGATTGCCAGCAGGCCGCCGCCAGTTGCCTGGATTTTAGTAAAATTGTAGACGCTGTCTTGGATTATTGTATAACCTGTCCAGAGGGTCGTGCCTGACAGATCCACCTCCTGTATGGTGTTCGCAGTTAGCGCAGCCCAGATGTACTGGGGATTCTCATAGTTCAAGGACAAATCCCGCGCGGGAAGTGGAGTCGACGGGATCGTTAGTACCGACGAGCTGCCGAAACCGGAAATGGCCATCCTGAAGATGTTGCTACTCGATCCGGCTATCAGGTATGTCCCGGTGCCGATCATCCCTGCAGGGGTTCCCGTTATGTACCTGTAGCTCGATGAGGACGGAGCGGCTATGGAACTGACGCTTACCTGCCTGATAACGCTGTCGGTCGCACTACGCTTGCCATAGATGTAAATATCCGTACCCAAGCGGTAGATGTCCTGACCGGAGTCTGGATATGTCGATTGGTCAGGGAACGCCAAGTTCCCTACCTGTGTCAGTGTAACTGTAGCTTTCCGGTAATTCGCACGTATGGTGGCCGGCCCGCCGGTAAGCGTGACATACGTGTCCTGCGCGACCGCATTGGTAAATGTAACGGTACCTGTACCGGCAGTTTTTACCCAACCGTCGAAAATGTAAGTACCGGATGGGTAGGCTATGATTCTCTGCAGTACGCCCGATGTCACTGTCGCGGATGTGTATGGATTGGTATATCCGGAAACTCCGTTAGACATGGTCAAGAGATAGGTCTTGAGGGCGAAGTTGGCACGAATCGTAGCATCTCCCGCGTTCGCAGTAACTGTGATACTTGCCGTCGAGGCACTTGGATTGAAAGTTATGCCCGATGTGAGTCCTGCAGTAACCGTCCACCCGACAAAAATGTACTCCGCTCCCGGAGTCGCAGTCACACTGCTGCTGGCTGTGTTTTTGATAACGGCCAAGCTGGATTGGCTCACGGAGCCGCCCGTGCCTGCGTTCACGGTAATCGTAAAGTTGGTATCATCAATTATCGATAGTATGGAAACATCGCCGCCGGTAACGCGTACAGTGGTGCTCGGTGAAAGATAATCATCGAAGGTAGCGGTGCCGGTTCCGCCAGTCTGGTCCCATCCCATGAAAGTGAATCCTAAATTTGCAGCTGCCGAAATCGCAAGTGGCTCGCCATCCTTGACCTTTTGTATTCCAGTAGGGTTGGCCGATCCATTCGGGGGCAGCTCCATCTCCAGAGTATATTCCGGCAGCGATGCCAGCCGTACATTCTCTATTGCTATTGCCGTAAGCGGGTCCTCGCAGGAACCCAGCAGGGCGGCCAGCGAAACGAGGGCCATGGAAATCGCTTTCGTCCTTGCGATGCGAATAGTATTCTTCCAATTATTATTTTTCATCCTGTCCTCCTACTGGTCCGTCCAAGAGACGGCGGCGCGCTGGGCGGGGTCGCTGGCCCTGCCTGAAGCTGAAGATTCGCCGCCGAGGTACGCGTAGGCCTCGGCCTTGCGCGGGTCGATGATCTTGGCGGTCTTGTACGCTGTCGTGGCGCGGTCGAACCGGCCAAGTTCGAACTGGGCCCTGGCGACGCCTAGCGCGGCCTCGGCGAAATCGGGATTTGACTTCACGGCGCGTTCGTAGAGCTCGAGGGCTCCTTTATAATCCTTCTTGATGAAGCGTATGTTCCCCAGGTTGTGGAGGGCGGGGGCGTAGTTGTCCTTGGCCGCCTGCTGGAATGATGCCTCGGCCTTGTCGATGAAGCCGTAGCGCGCGTACAGGGTGCCCAGGCTATTGAGAAGGCCAGGGGTCGAACGTGCGCTTATCCTGGCCTTGATGCCCTTCTCCAGGACGGCCATCTCGCGCTCGGTGAAGGTCTTCATCGTCGCGTCGAAGGACTTGCCGATTCGGGCCGAATCGGGGAACCGGCCGACGACGTCGAGGTTCTCGGTAGACGATATGAATGTCGGCTCGAAGACTGCCCAGGCCGCACGGACGGGGAACAGCTTGGCTGTTCCCTGAGACGAAGCCTCTCGCCACTCCCTGGCTCCGTCGGCCCAGGCGGAGAGGAAGCCGGATGAAAGGGCCGTGGCTTCGACGGGCAACCATACGCGCCCGTCGCGGATGATCAGGTTCTCGGTGGAGGCGAAGACCCGCTGGGCTTCGAGCTCGGTAAGGTCGAGGGCGAAGGCGGCATAAATGTGTCCCGGCGTCGTGATGAAGGCCGTTTCCAGGCCCAGGGCCTCAAGGAAGGAGCAGTACAGGACGGTCAGGTCGTCGCAGTCGCCGGTGCGGTAGTCCAGGGTCTGGACGGGGAACTGTACATAGTCGACTATTCCGGAGGCCTTGCTGAGCTCCTTGTACGACGAGGCCGGATCGATGACATAGCGGATGCCGTATTCCGAGAGGGCGGCGAAGGCTATCATGCCCTTTCGGAAGGATTCGGAGAAGACGGCGCCGCTCGAACCGGAAGCGGCCACGGCGTTCCTGGACAGCTTGAGGATGGTCGGGTCTTTTGCGGTGACGAAGGCGGCGGCCTTGCGGTCGTCGTCCCACGACACGGCGTTCCTGCTCTCGACACGCAAGTTGCCCGAGCGGCGTACCGAGAGCACGCTGGACCGGGCGTTGTAGCTGATGGTTATCTCGACCTGGACGGCATCGGTCTCTGTCACGCCGAGCACCTCGTTCCTGAGCAGGGCCGTCAGCGGGACCGTCCTGGTCTCGCCGGCCTTGAGCGCCGGGAACTCGGCGACGATTGACGGGCCTTCCATGTACCGGGGGACGAAGAACTCTACCTTGACGTCCCTTGCCTCGACCGATTCTCCATTGCGGATCTGAACGTTTCCGAATTTGTTGTCGGCATAGTACTTGTAGATGGCGGGGAAGAATGGGTCAAGCTCGGGCGCGTCAATCTTCAGTTTCGGTTTGGCCGAGCCGCCTCCCGCCGCGTACGTCAGGGTCAGGCCGAAGCTCAGCGCCGAGTAGAAAGGCGCCACAGAGCCATCGCGCCTGGCCCAGTACAGGTCGTAACCAGGGGACAGCGCGAGGCTCATCGACCCGAGGTTCAGGCGGGCATCTATCTGGGCGGACGTCGCTGGGTTGAACAATGGCGATTCGTTCGCGTAGAAGGCGGCGAAAGCGCCGAGCCTCATAGACGCGTCGAGGGAGAACCGGCCGCGGCTGTACAGCAAGGCGCTCGGGCCGGCTGAGAGGCTGGCGATATGGATGGTGCCCGCCTGGGAATCCAGCAAGGCTGCGGTATACCCGGCTCGCACCGTGCCATCGAGCGGCCCGAACAGCGACGGTATGCCCGCGTCGAGGTTGGCGCCTATGCCGGCGGCATACAGCGAGGATGAACCTCCCATGGGAATCTGGTACGAGGGAGCCACCGAGAAGGTGCTACCCTGCGCGAACGCGTCGGTGGCCGCAATCAATACCAGGAGTGCCAATGTTGAACGGACGTTTATTCCGGGTTGGGTGGAACCAGGCATCGAAGCCTCCAAACTTAGACAATAGTGACTGTAATGTATATCAGTTTTTGGTGTTTTACAATTTTTTCCATAGAAAAAAGACCGCCGCGTTACTCGAAGGACTTGCGCCGCCTCGCGTCGGTAGACACGGTTCGGCGCTATGGCTGTACCCGGAGACATGACGCGCCAATGTGGGTGGCGCGTGTATCCGTCGGAAATGGTTGCTCACTACCTTGCCTTGTTCCTCCTACAGAGTCCATAAGTAACGCGGCGGACGGCAGGTCCGCAAGAAAGGCCCGCGGGTTGGCGGTCAAACCCCCGCGGGCAGATCAACCTTTCATTAATAGTCCTGGATGCCACGGATACGATGAAACGGCGTTGAAGGCGCTGGCAATCGCCTTGGTCATCGCGTTTCTTTTCCGTGTCTCCGTAGCCAAGCCTTTGTTCATCATTCCTATCGGAAGCTCACTTCGGCGTCGTAGTCCACGCCGGGCAGGTCGAATCCGTGGGCCTCGAGGAAATCGTGCCGGAATCCGGTGATATCGACCGACCGGTCCAGGTTCCCGGCGGTCGCCTCGGCCAGGCGCCGCGATGTCGCTTCCTGTACATCCGCGCGCAGTTCCCAGTCGTCCATCCTGATGCGCCTCTCGGAGTCGACGGGCACCGGGCCCTTGGCGAACAGCCTGTCGCGGTAGAGCCTGAGTATCTGGTCCAGGCAATCCTCGTGGAGGCCGAGTTCCTTCATGGTCTTGAACAGCGCTGCTAGATACAGGGCGACGACAGGGATGACGGCGCTGGCTCTCGTGACCACCGCCTTGTTGACCGCCACCCACGCCGTGCCTCCGAGCGGGCCAAGATACTGGGCGAGCGACCGGGCGGTTTGCTCGAGGTGCTCCTTGGCCCGTCCTATGGCGCCTTTGCGGTATATCATGGCCGTGTATTCGGGGCCGATGTACGAGTAGGCGAACGTGGCGCATCCTGGAGCCAGGACTCCCGCCTCCGAGAGGGCCTTGATCCACAGTTCCCAGTCCTCGCCGCCCATCACTTTGACGGTGGCGGCCACTTCGTCGTCCGTGGCGGGCTGTATCGTCACCTCGCGCATCTCCGATGTCACCACGTCGAAGGTGCGGCCGGTAAACGGCTCGCCTATCGGCTTGAGGACGGAGCGGTGCATTATGCCGGTCGCCGGATCGACGCGTACCGGGCTGGCGAGTGAGTAGATGACCTGGTCGAAACGGAGGCCGTCGGCCTTGGCGAGGGCTATCACCTTCTCGCGGGTGCCGTCGGCGAAAGCGTCGGCGTTGAAGGTAACGGCGTACAGCGACTTGCCGGCTGCCGCGGCGTCGAAGGCGCGGTTGCCGTACCATCCGGGCGTGCCCGGCTTGACCTCTGTCGGTTCCTGATCCAGCGATACGCCGACGGTCCGCGCGCCGCAGGAGAACGCCGCAGTGACGCGGCTGGCGAGTCCGTAGCCGGTGGAGCAACCGAGCACGAGCACGGTTTGCGGAGTGTTCTTGCCCCCTGCCCTGGCGGCGGTGGCCAGTTCCGGCTTCGCCTTGACGGAACGGTCGATCCATGCCTTGACCATGGCCTCGCATCCGGCCGGATGGGCGTTCAGGCAGATGTTGCTCCTGATCATCGGCGTCACTTGAAGTCGTCCTCGGAACCGGCGATGCACAGCCATTCTGCCTCCACCGCGAGTTCCCCGCCGACATAGCCCTTGCCGGCCTGCTTTATGAGCTTGGGGCTTCCCCTGAGGGTTGTCACTTCCATCTCGAACAGTTCGCCGGGGCGGACCTGGCGCCTGTATTTGACGTTGCTTACCGTTGCCAGGAAGTAGATTCCCCTGAGGCCGGTCTGGAGGTTCACGCCTACGCCGCCGGCCTGCGCCAGGGACTCGACCAGTATCACGCCAGGCACGACTGGGTAGTCGGGGAAATGCCCCGCGAAGAAGAACTCGTCGGGCCTGAACAGGTGCCTGGCCTTTATGCTCCCGTCCTCGCCGACCTCAGCCGAATCGACGAAAAGGAACGGCGCCCGGTGCGGCAGTATTTCCTCTATCTCGGCGCCGCTTGCCTTCATGAATACTTCCTGAGGACGACGCAGGCGTTGTGCCCGCCGAAGCCCAAGGAGCCGGAAGCTGCCGCGTCTATCGTTCCCTTTACGCCGACGTTCGGCACGTAGTCGAGGTCGCACGCTACGTCGGGTTTGTCGAGGTTGATGGTCGGGGGGAAGAACCCGTCGCGTATGGCCAGGGCGCAGACTATGGCCTCGACCGCTCCGGCGGCGGCTATCATGTGGCCGGTCATGCTCTTGGTCGACGAGACCTTCATCTTGTACGCGTGCGCGCCGAAGGCCTTCTTTACCATGGCCGTCTCGATGGGGTCGTTCATCTGGGTGCTCGTACCGTGGGCGTTGTAGTACGCCACGCCCTCCGGCGCGATGCCAGCGTCCTTGAGGGCAAGGCTGATCGCCCGGGCGCCGCCGTCTCCCGACGGCTCGGGGGCGGTGATGTGGTAGGCGTCGCTGGAGGCGCCGTAACCAGCAAGTTCGACCAGGATCTTCGCGCCGCGAGCCTTGGCGTGCTCCTCGCTCTCGAGGATGACGATGCCGGCTCCCTCGCCGATTACGAAACCGTCGCGGGCCGAATCGAAGGGCCTGGACGCCTTCTGCGGCGTGTCGTTGTAGGCGGTCGAGAGCGCCTTGAGCATGCAGAAGCCGCCGACGGCGAATTCCGTCAAGGCTCCCTCGGTGCCTCCGGTGACGACGACGTCAGCCCTGCCGGCGCGTATCATGTCGAGGGCCTGGCCCAGGGCGTCGCTGCCGGAGGCGCAGGCGGTTCCGGCCGCCTCGTTGCCTATCATCATCGGTACCGTCATCGGCAGCATGCGCGTCGGTCCCGACTCGAGCAGCTTCTTGAAGCTTTCCTCGAATATCTCGATTCCGCCGATGCCGTTGCCCAGGACGACCGCTACCCGCTCGAGATCCTCCGACGCGGCGTCGAGCTTCGACTCGTTCCACGCCTGCACGGCGGCGGCCACGGCGAACTGGGTGAAATGCGCCATCTTGCGCGCGTCGCGTTTCTCCATATACAGGCTCGGGTCGAAATCCTTGACCTCCGCCGCGATCTTGGAGTCGAAACCCGACGGATCGAAGTGAGTTATCGGTCCTACGCCGCTCTTTCCGGCCTTTATCGAGGCCCAGAACGTGTCGATGTCGTTGCCTATCGGGCTTATCACGCCCATTCCGGTAATTACAGCTTTCTTCATGTTCAGCTCCTTTTATCTGGATTTACCAGCGTATCACGGTGCCGCCGTAGGTCAGTCCGGCGCCGAATCCCATCATCATCACGAGGTCTCCCTTGACCAGGAGCCCCTTGTCGGCGAGTTCGTTCACCGCGATAGGAATGGACGCGGCCGAGGTGTTGGCGTATTCCTCGATGTTCATGTAGATATGGTCATCGGCAATGCCGAAGCGCTTCGCGGCCGCCTGCACGATGCGGGCGTTGGCCTGGTGCGGAACGATCCACCTGATATCTTGGAGCTTGAAGCCGGATTCCGCAAGGAGGGCCTCGATGGAATCGGTTATCGCCTTGACGGCGAACATGTACACTTTCTTGCCGTCCATCACAATCGACATCGGCTTGCCGTAGTCGCCTTCCCGTGCGAAGGTCTTGTCCCGGTCAGGCTGGCTCATGTAGAGGCTCTTGTATCCGGAGCCGTCGGCACGAAGCCAGGAATTGAGGATGCCGCGATCGTCCGCGGTCTCGCTCTTCTGGAGGACGAAAGCGCCGGCGCCGTCGCCGAAAAGCACGCAGGTGGCGCGGTCGCTCCAGTCTACGACGCGTGACAGCGTCTCGGCGCCGATGACCAGCGCCGTTTTCCTGGAGGGTGCCGCGAGCATGGAGCTCGCGACGTCGAGGGCGTAGATGAAACCGGTGCAGCCGGCATTGACGTCGAGCGCGGCCGCGTTCACCGCGCCTATCTTGTCCTGGATGATGCAGGCGGTCGATGGAAAGCCGAAGTAGTCGGGCGTTGCCGTGGCGACGACGATGAGGTCGACGTCCTCCGGCTTCAGGCCGGCCTTTGCCAGGGCGCTCCTGGCCGCTTCAGTGCCGAGGTCGCTCGTCAGCACGCCGTCCTCCGCGAACCTGCGGGCGCCTATGCCCGTATGCGATCTGATCCACTCGTCGTTTGTCTCCACGCGGGAAGAAAGCTCGTCGTTTGTCATGCGTATTTTCGGTATCGCAGCTCCGGAACCGGTTATCAGTATGGACATATCACACTCCTTGACATTTAGTCGGATAATGTCATGAGTAGATAATCGATGAAATGACAGATATTGTCAATATGTCCGTTAGAGGAAGTGATCAGGAATCAGTGGTCAGATCACTGATTCCTGATCACTGATCCCTGCCTTGCGCTGTGATCTGCCTGCCGACGCGAGCGTACCGCGGTAAATGGCGTATTCATCAAAAGTGCAGTAAAATACCGGGATACGTGAATTCTCGACTTATTCGAAGGACAGGGTCCCGGGTATTTTATTGGTGGCGTCAGGACGGTGTATGAGCAAGAACGATGCTGACGATCATTCCCACGATTTTCTGTACGGGAAGAGTCCGCTGATCGACGCGATGGCAAGGCTCGGCTTTTTTGCGTATGACATGGAGAACCAGAGGATACTGTGCAACGAGCTATGGCGATCCTGGGGCTATGACGAAAACGACATGAGGAACCAGCGCCTGCGCGATATATGCCATCCCGATGACCGGGAAAAAGTGGAGCGCCTGTTCCGCTCGATGCAGTCGGGCACGCAAGCCATGAACCAGGAAATATTCCGTATCCATACCGCCCGGGGCCGATGGGTCTGGATCCGGCATTGCGGCATGACGGTAACGCGCAGCGGAACAGACGGAATCGGGCTCTATGTCGGCCTCGATACCGACCTGACCGACTTGAAGGAGAGCGAGGAGAGGCTACGCCTGTTGACCGTGCAGTCGGAACTCCACGCGAAGGAGATGGAAACCCTCCTCAAGGCGGCTTCGATAGTCAGCTCCAGCCTGGACGTCAACGAGGCGGTCAAGCTCATCCTGGAACAGGCGAAGCTGGTCATTCCGTATGACAAGGCATCGGTACAGATACTCCATAACGACGGCCTGGAGCTGATAGGCGGCAACGGTTTCGAGGACATCTCGGCAGCCATCGGCATGCGATTCCCGTATCCTGAAAAAGGCAGCATGAGCACCTTGGCCATCGACGAGAGGAAACCCGTCGTCTGCAGGGACGTGGCGAAGGACTTCCCCGGATTCATAAGGCCTGAACAGAGCAATCTTACCCGGTCCTGGATGGGCATACCCCTTGTCGCCCATGGGAACGTACTGGGATTGTTGTCGTTCAACCATCTGCAGGAAGCCTACTATACCGAACGTCACATGCAATTGGCTTCCGGCTTCGCGGTACAAGTGGCCATCGCCCTGGAAAACGCCCGGCTGCATGAAAAGACATACAAGCTTGCCATGGAAGACGCCCTGATGGGGATAGGAAGCCGGCACCTGTTCAACATCCAGGGTGCCCTTATGTACGAGAATGCGCGAAGGAAGAAAACGGTACTGTCTGTCGCCATGGTCGACCTGGACCATTTCAAGGCGATCAATGACACGTACGGCCACGACACCGGCGATTGCGTTCTTAAGGAAATCGGCCGGCTTTGCCGGCAGGATTCTCGGGTGACGGACCTGGTCGCCCGATATGGAGGCGAGGAAATCGTGTTCCTGTTCCCTGAAACGAATATCCAGACAGCGATGATGATTTCGGAGCGTTTCCGGCAATTGATAAGCGGATCCGATTTCGGTCTCTCCGGAAGGGCGATCACCATAAGCACGGGAATCGCCGCGGGGATTCCGGATCAGGCCGGCTCCCTTGCCGACCTGCTGAAACGCGCCGATTCAGCCCTGTATACGGCCAAGAAAAACGGCCGCAACCGCATCGAGGTGTACGGAAGCGCCTGAAGCGCGCATACGTATACCTCGGGCAAGCCTGCCGTTCAGGCAGCGGTTTTCTTCGGTAGGTACGCGGCGATCAGCGACAGGACAGCTGAAGCGGCCAGCCCGGTCATCGGCAGCAGCTTCGCGGCGGCGGATCCTTCCTTCATGAAGCTGCCCGAAAGCCCCAGCGCGTAGCCCGCGGCGACGGCGGCGAACGTCAGGCCGGGGTTCAGTTTGCGCTTTCCCGACATCACTATGGCTACGAAGAGCGCGGGTACGATTCCCGCGGTATAGCCGTTGTATGTCTTGATGAGGATTCCGATGATGTCCGTCTGGTAGAGCGCTATCACCGCGCCTACGGCGCCTACGACGACCGTCCAGAGCCGCACGCCCGCGACCGTTTTCCGCTTGAGGATGTCGTGCTCCATGACCCCTGCCGCGGTCAGGAGGACCGTGTCGCCGGTGGACAGGATCGCTGCCAGGAGGCCGAATATCAGCAGGGTGCCGAGTACGCCTGGCAAGCTCCGGTGGGCTATGAAGTTGAGGGGATCGAGGCCGCCGAGATCCCGGATCGAAGCGCGGGACCAGAGGCCGATGAAGGTGACGACCAGCGCGAAGGCCAGCATGCCGAAGCCCGACATGAAGGAGCTCTTGCGGGCGTTCGCCGGCGTATCGGCGGACAGGATGCGGGAGAACATCATGGGGCAGATGAAGTACGAGCCGCCGAGCACTATCACGTAGTACAGCAGGTCGAGGAAGCCGAATTTGGCGTTGAACAGCTCGACTTGAACCGAGCCTGCCGCGGGAGGCGAGCCCAGGAACAGCCATGCCAGCGATGCGAGCAGCGCGGTAGCCAGGAAGCCGAACTGGAACAAGTCAGTGCGCAGCACCGACTTCTGGCCGCCTATCAAGGTATAGACTACCAGGAAGGCCGCCGCGGCGGCGACCGCTCCCTGGTGTCCCAGCCCGGTGATGCCGGAAATCACCTTGGCGGCCGCGACGAACTGGGCGGTCGCGATCCCGGTCCAGGTGACCAGCACGATGAGCGAAGTCAGGGTCCGAAGAGACGGCCCGACGAGTTTTTCCGCCAAGTCGGGCAAGGTGACCGCCTCGGTTTCACGCACCTTCCTGGACAGGAGCGCGCCTTGCAGGAAGTGGGCTATCGCGCCCGCCGCGACGAACCAGAAGGCCGGAAAGCCAATGTTGTAGGCACGGTTCACCGTGCCTATCGTCAGTCCTCCGCCGATTGTCGAGGCCAGCATCGAGGCGACTACGAGCAACTTGCGCTGCGATCTGCCGGCGACGAGGAAATTGTCGATAGAATCGGCGTACTTGAGGCTTGCCGTCGCGATCGCCAGCAGCAAGAGCCCGTAGAGTATCAGCAGGATCGTGGGAAACATGGTGACTCCTTCTCGCCGTACTCCAGCGAGTCACCTGAAGTGTATTATAAACTGTGTTGCCTGTAAAGAGGTGGCCGCCCGAAGCTGTCGTTCGGCCACCGAGCCGTGTCCTGTTCTCAGGCGGTTGCAATGATGGCCTTGAAGTGGGCCTCGTCCACCGATTCTTTTTCCAGCAACTCGGCCGCAAGCACGTCGAGGAGGTTCTTGCGCAGCACGAGTACCTTCTTGGCCGTTTCGTAGCGCACGGCTACGGTGGCGGCCACCGTCTCGTCGAT
>PGXR01000104.1 GCA_002839245.1 Spirochaetae bacterium HGW-Spirochaetae-7
GGTACCGATGACTGAACAGCGTCCTGACCCGACGGAACTGCAACTCGACGCACGCATGCGCATCCTCATGTTGACCATCGAACTGGGCAGGATATTTGCCCAGGACGAGTCGGAGAAAGCGAACGTTGCCGCGGTAGATGCCATCAAGCGATCGTTCGACGCCGCAGCCGCCGTCATGTTTTACATCAGCAGCAACAAAGCCTACAGAATCTGCATTGCGGGAACTGACTTTCCGATCGCCCTGCCCGAAGCGCGCTGGCGGAACTGCGTTGAAGCCCACGGCGGTGCTGCCGGAATCGCGCGCTTCGGGCCATGGTCGATACCCGGCATCGGCAAGGAGTTGCCGGCCTGGATCTCGGTATGCCTCTATGTCTCGGGCGACGATGGCGGCTATATTTTCCTCGGGCTGGAGGAGGGGTCCTGGAGCGACCAGGCCCTGGCGTTGCTTTCCTCCCTCCGGGAGGGGATAGCGCCAATCGTCGAGGCGCGACATGAACGCAAGATCGAGGAACAGAAACTGAGGGAAGCGGAGAAACGACTGGCACGCAACGAGAGCAGGCTCCGCGACCTGTTCGAGGGTTCCCGGGACATGATATACACGGCCAACGCGGGTGACATCATCACCAGCGTCAACGTCGCCGGGACAACGCTCCTGGGATACCCTTCGAAGGCGGCGCTGACAGGAAAGCCGTTCAGCGACTTTGTACTGAACGTAGAGGACAGGCATACGTTCCTGGGCAAGATCGCCGCCAATGGCTACGTCGACGATTACGAGGTAGTGCTCGGCAGGAAAGACGGCAGCTCGATCTTCTGCATAGAAACGGCCCATGCGCGCAAGGACGCATCGGGGAAGATCCTCGAGATGCAGGGCATCGTCAAGGACATCAGCGCGCGGATCGCGAGCGACCAAAAAATGTGGAAAATGAACCTGGAGCTGGCCGAGGCAAACCTCCAGCTCCAGAAAACCCAGATGCTGATGGTCCAGCACGAGAAACTGGCCTCCATCGGCCAGCTCGCGGCTGGCATAGCGCACGAAATCAACAACCCGCTGGGGTTCCTTACCAGCAACAATACGACGCTCGAGAAATACTTCGGCAAGATAAAGACCGCCATTACCGCCACCGAGCAGTCAGGAAAACTGGCCCGGATATTTTCCGACGCCGAGTCGATCTTCGCCGAATCGCGTGACGGGTTCGAGCGTATCCTCAAGATAGTCAGCAACCTCAAGAATTTTTCGCGTGTCGACAGGACGGGCGATTTCGACGACTTCGACCTGAATGCAGGCATCGAGAGCACGCTGGTCGTGGCCTGGAACGAGATAAAGTACGTCTCGGAGCTGCGCAAGACCCTGGGGACCCTCCCGCTTATCAGGGCCAACGGCAGCGAGCTCAACCAGGTCATTCTCAACATGCTCGTGAACGCCGCCCAGGCGCTTGGCAACCCTCCCCGGAGCGGCAAGGGCCTCATAGAGATCGCGACCAGGCTCGAGGGAGACCAGGTCGTGCTTTCAATCCACGACGACGGACCCGGTATCCCGGAGGGCATACAGAACAGGGTTTTCGATCCGTTCTTCACGACCAAGGAGCCGGGCAAGGGCACCGGTCTCGGGCTGAGCATATCGTACGACATCATCGTCAACAAGCATGGAGGCAAGCTCTGGGTTGAATCCGACGCGTCGTCGGGCACGACCTTCTATATTGCGCTGCCCGTGGCGGGACCGTCGCCCCGCGAGGGCGGCAATCCGGGCTGACGCCGGCATTTCAGGGCCGCCTCGATGCAAGAGGCGAGTTCCGACAGTATGAACGGCTTCCCGAGGAAGCCGTCAAACACCGCATCGTGGTCGTCGCGGCGCTCGGAGCCGGAAGCGGCAATCAGGCAAGGCCCGCCGCTCGCCGCCTCTTTGGTGGCCGCCCGAATCGCGCCGGCCGTGGCCATGCCGTCGATGCCCGGCATCATGAGGTCGACGAGCACCAGGTCGTAACTGGCGTGCTCGCAGGACGCCTGGGCGGCTCGTCCGTCGCTGGCGTCGTCCACCGACCAGCCAAGGCGGACGAGCATCCGCCTCAGGAGCTCGCGGTTCATCGAATCGTCATCCACGACGAGCGCCCTCAAGAACCGGCCTCATCGACCGCCGTGGCGAGCATGTGCCGTATCCTCTCGAGCAGCCCCGACAGCACCTCGCGGTCCTCGTCGGCGTAGTGTTCGACGAACAGCTTGACGAGCTCCTTGCCGGGCTTGCACGAGAATCTCTGGAAGGCCTGCGACAGCATCGAAGCCTCGGCCCGGATATCGATGCGCACGTCGGTGGTGCCGGCGAGCGCCAGGGTCAGCGCCGACATCGCCGCGTCGACCTCCAGCTTGATGCGGTCGATGGCCGCCCCCAACCCGATGCCCGTCGACGTGAAAGCCGAACTGAACGCGGTTGCGGAGACCGCTTCCCGCTCCGCCATGGCGGCCGCCAGAGTGGATGATAGCTTCCGTATGTCGGTGGGTTTGGGGAAGACGTCGTGGAACAGCGTCTCGGCATCCTCGATCGTATCCCTGTCCTGCGCCGTCATCGCGAACAGCGGCATTGACGGCGAGTACCGCGAACCGGCGTACGCCCTGATCGCCCGGGCCAGCTCCGTACCCGAACAGACGGGCATCTGGATGTCCAGCAGTCCGGCATCCACGAAGCGCGACTCCAGGATGGTAAACGCCTGCACGGCGCTCGACGCGCAATGGACGCGAAAACCACAATTCTCGAGGAGCGTCCGCATGTACTCGAGGTTTACTTCATTGTCGTCGACGACCAGGATCGTATAGCGCGCCGCTTCGCCGACCGCCGCCTTTTCCGGCGAGGCCGCGGGCACGATGATCGTGAACACGCTTCCCGAACCGAGCTCGCTCGACATCCGCAGCTCGCCGCCCAGCGCCATGACGATATTCCGGGCAAGCGCCAGGCCGATGCCGGCGCCCTTGACCACGACGTGTTCGCGCGGGTCGGACCTGGAGAACGGCTTGAAGACGGTTTCGCGGTTGGCCGGCGCGATGCCTGCGCCGGTGTCCCGGACCTGCACCACCAGGTGGGGCACGTTTCCTTCCCGGCGCTCTATCACGGCGGAAACCGAGACGGATCCGCCGGATGTGTACTTGATGGCATTGTCGACGAGTATTCCCACGACGCGGCCAAGCCGGTCCGGATCGGACTCGATTATCCCGTCGCTCCCGACGTCCAGCGAGAAGTCGAGGCCCTTGCTCCCCGCTCCTTTCCGGTACGGTGCGCAGGTACGCTCCATGAACGCGCCCAGGGGAAACGAAAGTCGCTGGATCGAGGCTTCGAAATTCTCGGAGCGCACGTAATCGAGGATGCCCGTCAGTATCTCGAGGAGTTCCTGGGCGTTGTCCAGAATTGCCTCGGCCTTGGCCGGAGCTTCCTCGCTCTTGACCTGGATGAGCCGGGCGGCCGCGATAATGGCGTTGATGGGGTTCTTGAGCTCGTGGGTCATGCTGGACAGGAAATGCGACTTGGCCTGGCTGGCGGTCTCGGCGTCGCTCCTGGCGTTGTGGAGCATGACTTCCATCGACTTCCGCGTGCTCACGTCGTCGACGACGGCTATCGCATGCGTGATGGCGCCAGACGGCGAGCGGACCGGCGCCAGCGAGAAATCTGCCCAGAATTCGCCTCCCGACGCTCGCGGCACCAGGGCTTCCTCGCGAGCCTCGAAGCCGTCCCGCACCTTCTTGGCGATGCGCTTGGCCTTGTCGGGCGGAAACGAGAAGAAGCTGAACAGTCCCTTGCCGATGACCTCGGGCGGGGAATAGCCGGAGAGCAAGAAAAAGGACGGATTGACGTACTCCACCTCGAACTCGTGGTTGAGGACGAACACGCACGAGCCCAACTGGTCTATCGCCTGGTACAGCTTGCGAAGCATCTCTTCGGACTTGCGCCTGAGCGTCACGTCCCTGATGATGCCGACGGATCCCTTGAACTCACCTTCGCCATCCCGTGAATACTCGCCCGCCGCTGAAATCTCGCCGTAGGAGATGACGCTGCCTATCATCTCCCGCGCCTGGCCGGTAGCGCCCGGCTTCTTGCGCAGCCGGACCTCCAGGTCGGTTGTCCGGCGATCGATGCCGCGACGCTCGTTGAACAGCTTGGGGCTGAGGGCCAGCCCAGTCCTGTAGCCGACGAAATCGGGGAGAACCTTGTCGCGGTCGACCGCCGAGGCGTCGTCGT
The DNA here is from genome assembly GCA_002839245.1 of Spirochaetae bacterium HGW-Spirochaetae-7. Lineage (GTDB taxonomy): Bacteria > Spirochaetota > Spirochaetia > Treponematales > UBA12059 > SZUA-370. The sequence goes on from PGXR01000104.1 coordinate 4,220, forward strand.
CATGGAGGAGCACCGAGTAGTGCTTGCCCACGAGGTCGGACGGAACGTAGCCCAGTATCGATACGGATTCGTTGATGAACGTAATGACGCCCTCGATGTCGAGTTCGTAGACGATGTCGGGCAGGGCATGTACGAGTTCCTCGTAGCGCTTGCTGTATTCCGCCGCCTGCGTCCTGTCAGCCAGCCCCTTTGATACGGCAACCACGGCGCCGGCAACCCACATGCAAATGCCGGCGAACGCACGAGGTTCCGGCTCGAGAGCCAGGATGGTAAACCCGGAGACGGTGGCGAGCCTCAGCAACGACTCGTTCGCTTCAGTCCCGCTTATCAATGCGCCTAACGGCATCCTGTCTTCGTCCAGGAGGCCCGCCGCCAGTCTGGCCATCGCAGGATCGGCCACCAGGATGTCGATCGCGCGGGCGCGGCTGGCGGCTATCGCATCCCTGAGCAGCGCCTCGCCGACGAACACCGTGATATCCGCGCCGGCGATTCGAGCCTTCAGTTCCCTCGAAAGTCGTTCCGCCGTACCGGCATCCCGGACGGCCACCGCGACGAGCGGTCTTTTTACATTTTTTGCCATGGTTTCAGTTTTCTCCATCGCGGGTGCATGCCCGCCGTATGTCATCGATCCATGTTTCAGCGGCCTCGAGCCGCTCGACGCTCGGCCCCATTCGCCAGGTCCAGTTGAAGCCATCCACGCTGCCGGGCACGTTGACCCTGTCCGAGTCGGCATCGGCCGAGCGAAGCGCGCCCGAGCAGTCCAGCGCGTCCTGCAGCTGCACGACGAACAACAGCGAGGGCGCCTTGGCCAGCGCGCCGAGTACGGCCAGCGCCGCGTCGGGGTCCAGCCTCTCCGGCACGGGGGACAGGCCGGGGCAATACTCGGCGGCAAAGGCGTCGCGCCCGTCTTCGCTTTCCCACCAGCCGCGCAACGTCGAAGTGTCGTGGACGCTCGGCGTGCAGGCGGACAGTTCGGAGTAGGACGACAGCGGCTTGAACGGCTGGCCGGGCAGGTCCCAGAAACGCATCCACCGCGGCACGCGGAGGCCGGGGATGCCAAGCCCGGCGAGCACCTTGGGCACGCAATCGGGAACGGCTCCCAGGTCCTCGGCACAGGGAAGCATCGATGACGACGAGGCGAGCATCGACAGGAGCTCGCGCCCGCGCTTCTCCCAGCCGAGTTCCGCCTGGGCGGCCTTCGCGGAAAACAGCGCGCCCAGCGTCGAACGTTCGGAATCGGAAAGGCTGGCCCAGGCCGTGCTGTCGCGATAGCTCCAGACAGGTGTGTAGACGCCATCGCCCATGGCCAGGAGCGCCCTGTCGCGCCACCGCGTCTTGAGGAATTCGGCCAGACCCGTTTCGAGTCCCAGTCCGGTTATGTCGGCCTCGCCGCGTATCGTCCTCTTGAACAGGTACAGGTCCTCGTCGCCTATCCTGTCGAGGGCGGCACCTATCGCCCGCTCGGCTTCCCCGGCCGATAGGGCGGCACTGCGCAGCTCCCCGCCGGGCAGGTGCGGCTCGGACAGCCACCTCAGCCTGGGCTTGCCGAAACCGGCATCGGTCAAGTCCCCGGCGGTCACGGAAGCCCCGGGCACGAAGCGGCCGAGGCAGCCCGTCTCTTCCCGCTCGCCGAGAGCCCAAATCCTGAAGAAGCCCAGAACGTGGTCAATCCTGAACGCGGAATAATAGCGATCGGCCTCGGCTACACGCGCCTTCCAGAACGAATAACCGCCGGCGGCCATCGCGTCCCAGTCGTATATCGGAAAGCCCCAGTTCTGGCCGGTCGTCGAGTACATGTCAGGCGGAGCCCCGGCCCTTTTCGTCAGGTCGAAGAAGCTACGTTCGGCCCAGACGTCGGCTGAATCCTCGTTCATCAAAATGGGGATATCGCCGAGAAGGGCGATGCCCATGGACGCCACGGCGGAAGCGGCGGCGGCGAACTGCCCGGCGGCCCGCATCTGCACCCAAGCGTGGAAATACTGCTCGTCGGCCGCGGACTTCTCGAGCCAAAGTTTCCCGATATCCGCGGGCGTCGGGTCGCGTCTCGCCGGCCATTCGCGCCAGGCGCGCTCCCCGTATTCGGACTTGAGCCGCTTGAAGACGGCGTAGGTCTTGACCCACGGGTTGCCGGCGATGAAGGAGGCAAGCTCGGGATCGGACTTGATAGCCTTGCTGCCCGCATCGTAGACGGTGCGAAGGGCCGCCAGCTTGGCATCGAGGCAAGCGCCGTACGGAAAGCGCTCTCCAGGACTTGCAAGGGAAGCAAAGACGTCGAGCGCCTTGATCGCATCCGGCGCCTTTGTTGCCTCGGGCAGGTCGCAGACGCGGATGTACAGCGGGTGGAGCGCGAAGGCCGACAAGGCCGAATACGGCGAACTCTGGCTGCCGGTATCGTTGACCGGCAGGATCTGGACGAGGCCAGCCCCCAGCCGCGCACACAATTTCGCGAAGGGTACGAGGTCGGGGTACTCGCCTAGCCGCCATCCGCCATCGGTGCGTATGGAGCCCATGGGGATGGCCACGCCGAAAAGGCGCTTGCCGGTCGCTGGATATCGCATTGATCGCCTCCGCTACAGCGCTTCAGTATAGGCTAGAGCCGGCAATGGGGCAATCGGGAGCCGCACGCTGCACGGCAGGCAAAATATCCTACTTCAGTCTTGCATTCCTTCCCGCAAAGATTATACTTCAGGCATAGTAAATATATATTAAGTGCTCGAAAACGATTCCCCCTGCGACAAGGGGGGAGTGCTCATTTACGTCCGATTCCATATCGGAACCGGGATGGCGAAGATGGGGTGGGTCAATGAATCCAGACCTGGCGGTGCTGTTCTGCCTTGACGAACCACGGTACGCGATACCATTCAGCGTCGTAGAGTGCGTGGTCAGGGCAGCAGAATACACCCCCCTGCCACGGGCACCCGAACACGTCCTCGGTATCGTCGACTTTCATGGGCAGATCGTCCCGGTCATGGATCTCCGTTCGCTGTTTCGCCTGCCTACCAGGATCATTTCCTGTGATGACAGGTTTCTCATGGTACGCACGACCCGAAGGTTGCTTGCGCTGCTGGTCGACCAGGTTATCGGCATCCATGATTTGCCTGCGGGCACGATTGCAGATGCGGCGATGGCACTGCCTTTGGCGGACGGCCTCCAGGGCGTGGCACGGCTGGACGACGGCCTGATCCTCATATGCGACGTCGACAGGTTCCTCTCCCAGGAGGAAGAACGGACCCTGGACGGCGCAATGGCGGAGGGTACTCGATGAACGGCGGTTTTGCCGGCGATCAGCTTGCCCGGCTAAGCGGCTTCATTGAAGCGAAGATGGCCCTCCACTTTCCCCCGACCCGATGGAGCGAGCTGGAAAACAAAATACGCAGCGCCGCGAGGGAACTCGGCGCCAGCGATGCCGGCGCTTTCATGGACGAACTGCTGTCATCGAGTTTAACAATGGACCGGATGGAAACGCTGGCAAGCAACCTTACCACGGGGGAAACCTATTTCTGGCGCGAGCCTCGAATCTTCGACGCTCTTGAAGCCAGGATAGTGCCTGAAATCATGAACGCGCGGGAGGAGCATGGCGACAGACGGCTGAGGGTATGGTGCGCCGGATGCTCCACCGGGGAGGAAGCGTATTCGATTGCCATCGCGTTGCACAGGGCGTTGCCGCGCATCGACGACTGGAACGTCGCCGTCCTGGCAACGGATATCAACCCGCGGTCGCTCCTCAAGGCCAAGGCCGGCATTTATGGGGAACAGTCGTTCAGAAACGCCCCGTCCTGGCTGGCCGAGCGATACTTCAGGCAATCGAAGAACGGGAAACGGGAAGTCATCCCGGAGGTCCGGAAAACCGTCTCGTTCTCCTACCTGAACCTCGCCGAGGACAAGTACCCATCCGCGCTGAACGGAACCGCCTCGATGGACATCGTATTTTGCCGGAACGTGCTGATGTATTTTACCGGGGAGCGGCTGCGCACGATTGTCGGCCAATTCCACCAGTCCCTCGTCGACTCCGGCTGGCTTGTCGTGGCCGCCTGCGAATGTTCCCAGGATTATTTCCGTGAATTCGAAACCGTTCAATTCCATGAAGCCACGACGTACAGGAAGAATACACATCCATCCTCGCCCCGCTCTACCACCGACCGCGTGCCCGCCCGTGCCGGCTTGCCAATCGGGCTGAAAAAGCGAAAACCGGTCGAAACCGCCAGGAAATCAATACCACAGCAAGCACGGGAAAAAGCCGCGCCAAAGGCGATCGAGCTGAGGCTCGAGGAACTCGCCGACCAGGGCAGGCTAGGGGAAGCCCTGGCCCTCTGCGAAGAGTCAATCGATCGCGACAAGCTCGACGCGCACATGTACTTCACCCGAGCGACGATACTCGTGGAGCTCAATCGTGCGGTGGAGGCGATGGACTCGTTGCGAAAATCCCTATATCTCGAACCGGATTGCATTGGCTGCAATTTCACCCTCGGCAACCTGGCCCTGCGGACGGGAGATGCAAAGACCGGCAGGCGCTGCCTCAGGAATGCACAGGCCCTGCTCGGAAGGCATCCCGATGACGAAATACTGCCCGAGCTCGAAGGCTTGTCGGTCGGGCGCGTGGAGGAAATAATCGCCGAGAGCTTGCTCTCGAACTGATACCGCATCACAGGTAATGGGAATAGAGGGGGCACGTCAATGCACGCAAAACTAGGCGCCAAGTTCCTGATGGTCGGGCTTCTCCTTACGGTGATACCGATCGCGGTCATCGGGGTATTCACGGTAATAGAGTCGATGCGAAGCATCTCCACGCTGGCACGCAATGACCTGTCGCTCGTTGCCGGGAACCTGGCGGAAACCCTGAACCTGGGGATGGACGACCTGTTGCTCATAGTCCGGAATACCGCTACGACTAAGGTCGCTACCGACGCGACGGAGAAAGTAGCCCGGGCCGGGATCCCGGGCAGCAGGAGTGAAATTTCTATCGCGGATAGTCAACTCCTTAGAATAAAGGAGAATATCGGCGATCGCTGCTCGAGCGTCAACCTCTGCGACCCCAAGGGTATCATATTCGCGACCACCAATGCCGCGAACAGGGGCGGGAACCTGTCTGACCGGGATTACATGGTGGAGGCGCTCAAGGGGAAAGCCAACGTGGGAGCTGTCGTCGTTTCCAAATTCACCGGAAGGATCATAAGCACCGTCGCGGCTCCTATATTCGCGTCGGACGGCAAGACTGTCATCGGCGTCGTTGCCATGGGAATGGAAATCGCCTTCCTGACCGACATGATCGACAACGTCAAGATAGGGAAAACAGGATATGCGACGATAACTGACTACGCCGGCCTTACCATTACCCATCCCGTCAAGGAAAACATCCTCAAGGAAGATATCACGACGGTTGCTGGCATGGAACCGGTCGCGAGGCAGTTGTCCAGCGGTGAACCGGGGATCGTTGAATACAGTCGGAACGGTGTTGCCAAGATTGCCGGCGTGGCTTTCGTACCGCTACCGGGATGGACCGTGCTCGTCACCATCGAGCGGGCGGACCTGTATTCACTGGCTGTAGTGCTTCGCACGGAAATACTCGTCACAGGCGCTATCACAATCGTGCTTGCCTCGCTGCTCCTGCTGTTCTTCTCCCGGAGCATAACCGGCCCCCTCAACAGCATCGTGGGAGCGGCCGAGGGGATAGCATCGGGAGACCTGTCGATCGAAACAGCCTACTCGTCGCGGTATGACGAGATCGGCAGCCTGGCCAGGGCCTTCACGGCGATGGTCGCCTGGCTGAATGGCATGTCTAAATCGGCCGGAAGGATCGCCTCGGGCGACCTTACGGAGGATATTGCCCCCCTGTCGGAACGGGACACGCTCGGCAACGCCTT
>PGXR01000105.1 GCA_002839245.1 Spirochaetae bacterium HGW-Spirochaetae-7
TCATTTCGCACCTCCGGAGGCGGCAACGGAGCCGCCCCGCAGCGACTCGCGGGCCCTGGCGGTGGTCTGCCTTGCCCTCCAGGCGTACAGGACCAGGGTGAGCGCGATGACGCCGTAGCCTATGAACTGCCTGAAATACTCGCCTATCATGGCCGAGCCGAAGAGGTTCTGGCCCGCGCGCGGGGTGACGACGAACAGCACGTGGAGCAGGATGACGCCTATGAACACGTTGGACAGGGCAGCCTTCTTGACCGAGGCTCCGCCGACCAGGATGGCGGCAACGGCGAAGAAACTGGTCTGGTCGTGCGCGTTGTACGTTGCCATGTTGCCCATGTTCTGCAGGAAGATTATCTGGCCGAAGCTGGCAAGCACGGTCGATATGATGATGGCGATGATGCGGGTCCGGTCGACCGGTATGCCGGCAGCCTGTGCGACGGCCATGTCGTTCCCGACGGCGCGCATGTCCTGTCCAAGCTTGGTCTTCTTGAACCAGACCACGAACACGCACAGGCCCGCGATGACCAGCAGGGTGGCCACCGGTATCATGTAGGGGCCGAGCCTCCAAAGGAGGATCGTGTCCAGGGACTGGCGCACGCCCTGGAGGTTCAGGGTATTCCTGATGCCGTAGCCGCGTGAGAGCACGATGGCAGGATTACGCATCGGGAACACTGAACCCATCATGTACAGCACGACGAACTGGTACACGCCGTTGATGAAGAAGGCCAGGATGTACCCCGTGACCATTTCCCGTCCCTTGGCCCGGTTCAGCACGGCTCCGCAGATGTAGCCCATCATGACGGAGATCGGCGTTCCTATGAGGGCCGCGAACAGCAGGCCTTCGACGCCGCCGATGTTCCAGTTGATGGCGAGGATGAGTCCTATCTGCCCCGACATGGCGCCGAGGGTCATGCCGAAGTTGAGCCCCATGCCGGCGAAGATCGGCAGGAGCAGCGCAAGCACCAGGAAGGTGTTGCGGCCGAGCCTGGTAATCATCTCCTGGACGATGTACTGGATTGAAAGCCCCGAAGGCGGAATCGCCGCCATCGTTACGATGACAAAAATAATGACGACCGCGTTCTCGCCCAGGAAGCGGCCGAGTTTCTTGTTGCCGCTCATTTTGCCACCTTCATTTTCCGCGTAAGCGCATAGATTATGATGCCGTTGGAGACGATGATACGTATCACCTCGGAGATATCGGTCTTGAGGGCCGAATTGATCACGGACGGCGTCATGGTCAGCAGCCCCTGGAAGAGGAAGGCTCCGATCAGTACGTTGACCATGCTGGCCTTGTTCACCGACGCGCCGCCTATCAGTATGGCAGCGACCGCGGCGAAGGGCATCTGCAACGGGGCCGTATACAGCTGTATGAACCCATAGCTCTGCTGGAACACGACTATCCCTACCGCGCCGAGCACCGTCGAAATGATGACCGACACGGTACGCATCCTGTCGGAACTGATGCCCGACGCGCGCGCGTAGTCGGGGTTTGATCCTACCGCGGTCATCGCTGTACCGGTCTTGGTCCTCATGAACAGCCACATGAGGAAGGCGCAGAAGGCGCAGAATAGCAGCATGCCCGTCGGGAACACGAATGAATTGCCTATCCTGATGGCCATGAATTCGTTGAGCACCTGGCGGTAGAAGCCTTCGATGGTGATGGTCGTACGCAGGCCCTTGCCGGCGTAGCCCCAGACCATGGTCGGGGCAGAATACGGCAGGACCAGCCACATGATGCACATGAACATCACGCCGGCGAAGCCGACATACATGGCTATGGTCATTTCCTCGCCCTTGACCTTGTTCAGGAGCATCCCGTAGAACCAGCCGAAGACGATGGCGAACGGAATCGCCATGCCGACCGCCCCAAAAAATCCCAGGAAGCCCAGAAGTCCGAACTGGACCGAGAGGGTCGACCCTATCAGCCCGGCTATGATGCCGATGGAAAGCCCGAAGTTGAGCCCGCAGCCGGACTGTATCATGGGAACCATGGCCAGCACGAACAGCATGTTCTGCCCGAACCTGTTGAGGACGTCGGATATCGACGCGTCTATCCTGACGCCGACGAAAGGCGCGGCGATGAAGAGCGCTACCAGGAACAGGAATATTATGATGCGCGGCAGACCGAAATCGGTCACGAATTGCTTGAACTTACCCACGGTCGGCCCCCTGCGCGGCTAGAGTCTTCTCGCCTGACATCAACAGGCCGAACTCCGCCATCTCCGCGCCAGGTGGCAGGATGCCGGCTACGCGCCCTTCATCGACGATGGCTATCCTGTCGCAGATGGAGCGCAGTTCTTCAAGTTCGCTGGATATCATCACGATCGTCATACCGAACTCCCGGTTGTACTTGTGCAACGTGTCGAGCACCCGCTTCTTGGCGCCGACATCGATACCCCTGGTCGGTTCGGAAACGAACAGGAGGTCTGGCTGTACGGCGAACGCCTTTGCCAGGCATATCTTCTGCTGGTTGCCGCCCGATAGTTCCTTCGCCTTCTGCGACGAGCTCGTACACTTGATGTCAAGGATCTCTATGTACTCTTCGGTGAGCTTCTTCATCGCCGACTCGTCGCGGATGGTCAGCAGCTTGCCTAGTATAGGCTTGAGGTACTTGCCCTGGATCTGCATTGCGGTAAAAGCGATGTTCCACCTGAGGCTCTCGTCCAGGAGGAGGCCCACGCCACGGCGATCCTCGGATACGAAGGCCATGCCCGTCTCGAGGGCCTTGCGCGGCTCGTTGAGCGGGACTTCTTTTCCGTTCAGCCTCACCTTGCCGCCGCTGGGGAAAAGACCCATGATTCCGTTTGGAATGCCCAGCTTGCCTTGCCCGGCAAGACCGCCGAAACCGAGTATCTCGCCTTTCCTGACGGAAAAGTTTATGTCGCGGACGGTTTCTCCCGGCATGTCGACCCACAGGTGTTCCACCGACAGGATCTCGGGGCCGAAATCCCGTTTCTCGGTGGCTTGCTTGATGTCGGCCGACAGGCTGCGCCCCACCATCCACGACGCTATGTCGCGTACTGAAACGCCCTCGACCGGCGTGTCCTTGACGGCCAGGCCGTCGCGCAGCACCACGATGCGGTCGGCGACGGAAACGACCTCGTGCAGCCGGTGCGAAATGAAGATTATGGCTATGCCGAGCTTGGCCAGGTTGCGAAGTGCCGTCAGGAGTACCTCGGCCTCCGATTCGGTCAGTACTGCCGTCGGCTCGTCGAGCACCAGGATCCTGGTCTGCTCGCGGTTTATTTCGCGGGCTATCTCGGTAAACTGCTTGTGGCCGACGGGCATTTCTGAAATCAGCATGTCGGGGTCAAGCTTCACGCCGAGCTTGGTTATAGCCGCCTCGGCATGCTTCTTCATGTCCGGTCTATCCAGAACGCTCATCCGGTCCCCGAAGATGTCGTTCAGGAAGGTTGCCTTCATGGACTCCCGGTTGAGCACGATGTTTTCAGTGGTTGTAAAGCCCGGGAGCAGGCTGAATTCCTGGTGGACCATGCCTATGCCTGCATCGAGGGCGTCGAACGGGTTGGAAAAATTGACTTCCTTCCCGTCGATTATGATCTTTCCCTTGTATCCGCCGGTCTCGGCGATGACCGGCATACCGAAGAGGATGCGCATCAGGGTCGTCTTGCCGGCGCCGTTCTCGCCCACCAGGCCGAGTATCTCCCCGGCCTTCAGGTCGAAGCACACGTCGTGCAGGACGACGTTGCCGTAAAATTCCTTCGAGATATGCTCGATGGATAGAATCGGACTTTGCTGTCCCATATAATCCTCTGGGAAACGGGTTGTTGAAGCTTTTCAAGGACGCGTACGTTTGTTGAAAGAACCTCAAGCTATAGTGGTTTCCCTGGCTCAGTCGCCAGGCAGGTTGGTTGTACCCGAAGCATCAGGGCCGGAGAAAAACGAGGGGCCCCGAAGGGCCCCTGTCATGAGGAAATTTTACTTTGTCGGCTTGAGCGTGAAATAGGCCTCGGGTACCACCTGTTCCGTGGTGGGCAGGAATTTGCCCGGGTTGCCCATGATATAGGTATCCATATACACGAGAACCTGGTTGGCTGCACGAACGCCGGTGTTGTTGTCGGTGTAGTACGCGCCGTTCCACTTGGCACCGGGGGTGTACTTGCCCATGGCGGTGAATAGATCCTTGAGGGAATCCTTCTTGGCCTTGCCGTCGATCACGTTTTTGGCGAACTCGCCTATACCGGCGGTCAGCGTATAGCCGTAGGAGAAGGCCCAGGTACCGAAACGACCGGCTCCGCCCTTGGCGACGACGGCTGCTTCAACCTTCTTGAGGATGGCGGGGAAATCGCCCATTTCCTTGGAGAGGTCGATGCCCAGAGCGCCTGGATAACCCATCAGCGGGGAGGGAAGGTCGGCTTCGACGAAGATGCCGCCATACGCGAGCAGCTGGCGGAGCAGGGGTTCGGTCTCGCCGTCGTTGGTGCAGAAGAAGGCAGTGTCCTTGCCGTACTTCTCGATCCACTGCGGGGTCTTCTCCATGATGAACTGCTGGGCGCCGGGCATTCCGACGTCGGAGGTCGGGTCGGGGGCGGTCTCGAAGGCGGTCTTCATGCCGAGGTCCTTGGCGGCTGCCTGCATGATGGCCCAGCGGCGGCTCATGGTCTCGTACGACATGTGCCTGGGGAAGGAAATGTGCACGAAGGTCTTGGCTCCGAGCTGCTTGGCCGCCCAGACGATGGTGTAGCCGCGGGCCACGAAGTCGTTGCTGACGACGAGGTCGGCGCCGCTGGACTGGATGACGAGCGGGTCTTCGTGGGCTTCGCCGGCGAAGCAGAGGATGTCGGACCTCTTGGCCTTGACGCGCTTGATGGCCTCGGCCGAGCCGGGGATGGCCTGGTTGATGACGATGGCCTTCATGAGGGGGTCGTCGGCAAGCGAGACGACGGAAGAGATGAACGTCTCCTGCTGCGACATAAAATCATCGGGATAGGTGATATGCTGGATCATACCGCCGTCTTTGACGGAACCATATTCCTTGATCAGCTGCTCCGCTCCACGCAAGTCATCTTCCGACTGGCTGACGGTACCGGTGACGATGCCGATGTGGTAGGTGCTCTTGGCCGGTTCGGCGGGCTTCTGGGCCTTCTGGCAACCTGCGAACAGGACGATGACCGACACGATCACGACCGTTAGTAAACGAGATAATTTCATTAATCCTCCTTATGCCGGCTTTGGCCGACAATCGTTATATTGTAAACCATTGGGCAAGTCCGTCAAGGCCCGTCGCATTGTTTAGCCCGTAGAATATGCAATTCCCCGAGTTACCCGCACTGCGAACACCGGCTCATGGACACGGTTGGATGCGCCAGCCTGGTCGCAACAGGCTTCAGCCGGAACAAGGCGATGCCGTTCGAGCCTGGCGCCGGTGACGGCAGCCAGGCTCATGGAAGGTGGCGCGGCTCCGGGCCGAATGGTCCTGGAAGCCGCCCACCTCCATTGAGCCATGCGCCAGGAAACCGCTATAGTACATGGATGCTTTACAGGAAATTCCCGAAGATACCCGATCTCGAGATCTCGGCGCTCGGCCTTGGATGCATGCGCCTGCCGACGACGGGCGACGATTCAGCCGCGATCGACGAGGCTGGCGCCACGGCGATACTCGGAGCGGCGCTCGACTCGGGCGTCAATTACGTCGATACCGCCTGGCCCTACCACAAGGAGCAAAGCGAGCCCTGGCTCGGCCGCGCGATGCGGGACCTGGGCTGCCGTGATTCACTCCAGCTCGCGACCAAAGCCCCGACCTGGCTCGTCAAGGAATCGGGCGACTGGGAACGCTTCCTGTCGCAGCAACTGGAACGCCTCAAGACGACCCGCATCGACTTCTACCTGCTTCACGCCCTCAACGGCGCCCGCTGGAAGACCGTCCTGGACACCGGCGGCCTGGAGTTCCTTGCCCGGGCCAGGGCCGACGGCAGGATAGGACACGCGGGTTTTTCGTTCCACGATTCCCTCGGCGTCTTCAAGCGCATCATCGACGGATGGACCGATTGCGAATTCTGCCAGGTCCAGTACAACTATCTCGACGAGGGCTTCCAGGCCGGCGGCGAAGGGATAGCCTACGCGGCGGATCGCGCGGTCGGCGTCATCGTCATGGAACCGCTGCGCGGCGGCATCCTGGCCAGGGTTCCCGACGGCGTCCGCTCTATTTTCGGCGGCTACAGGACGCCGCGGATGCCGGCGGAATGGGCGCTCCGGCACGTGCTCGACAGGCAGGAAGTAGTCACGGTGCTGTCGGGGATGGGCAACGCCGGCCAGCTGTATGAAAACGCCGCAGTGGCATCGTCGGCGCAGCCTAACTCGATGACCGGGCCGGAGCGCGCCGTCATCGACCAGGCAAGGGACCACCTGGTCTCGAGGATGGCCGCGCCGTGTACCGCCTGCGGCTACTGCAGCCCCTGCCCGTCTGGCGTGAACATCGTCGACACCTTCGGCATGTGGAACGAAGCCGCGATGTTCGGGACGGTCGACGAGAACCGCCGCCAGTACCGCTCGGGATTGCAGGCCAGGGGAAATGGCGCCCAGGCCTGCGTCGAATGCGGACAGTGCGTCCCGAAGTGCCCGCAGGGCATCGACATACCGGCCAGGCTCAAGGAAGCGCACTCGACCCTGGGATAATCCCGAAACATCCGCTAGAACTCCACCCGTGTCGACATCGAAACAGAGAAGGCCCGGTCGCCCGCAAAGCGCGTGAACTCCTTGTCGGCTCCGCCCCCGGCGAAGGAGACCGACAGCGTGAACGGCACCGCCCTCGGGAACGAGAACGACTCGGCCAGCTTGACCGAGTACGACAGGTCCGTCAGGTTGGATATTACGGACAACGTCGTCGACAGCGAGGACGACAATAGTTCGCTGGCCGAAAGCGCGGCGTAGGCGTAGAACTTTCCCTGATAAAGTGGGATCTGCTCGTATACAGGAAGTTGGTTGTAGAAGCCCTCGGCCGAAAGGGTCCAGCGCTTGAGCTCGTCCAGGGTCCGTGAAAATCCGGCCGAAGCCTGGGCGGAATACCCATACGAAGCGTATTCCGGCCTGAGTGCCAATTCGCCGTAGACAGTCATGCCGAGGAGCCTGCCCGAGGCATCGAGGCCGAATCGCGCCTGGGCATTCTTGCCAGCGTACCCGGTCAGGCCGAACTCGAAGGAGCCGGCCGTGAAGTCGTAGCGGCCGCCGATATTGACGGACTCCAGCGGGTCGCCATAGGTCAATCCGCCGCCGCCGTCTTTAACGAGGTTGGCAAAATCCGCGAACAGGAACGCGTTCGATCGGGGCAGCGGCATGTGCAGGCGCAGCCCGGGTTTGCCGACCCGCAGGTCGATAGACGAGAAAGCGTCCGCCTTTTGCAAATTGATGAAGTCCACGGGGCTCCATATCCTGGAAGGCCCCCAGGATATCAGCTGGTTGCCTATCCTGACGAACAGGACCTTGGCCACGTCGAAGCTGTAGTGCAATTCGGCCAGCTCGTACGCCGGGCTGTATGGATCGACCGCTACCGGGGGCGCTCCGCTGCCTGAATGCGCCTGGAAGAACGCATGCCTGGCGTTGTAGGCGATGTACAGCGCGCCGTAATCCGGAACGCTCACCTTGGCGAACAACTTGCCCGATATGTCCGAGAGCGCCGTCATCGAGTCCAGGTCGCTCGTAAAGTATGCGACGGCCTGGGCGACGACCGTCCCTCCGACCAGGTAGTCCGTCCTGGCGACGTCGCTGAATGTCGACGTGGGCACGGTCGAGAAACCGGCGGGCGACGTGCCGGACTCGCCGGCGAACAGGTCGGCCTCGAAGGCGGCCAGGTCAGTCCCGCCCGGCTCCTGGGCGTATGCGCGGAGCGGGGCAAACAGTACAGTAGTCGCGGCAAGCGCCAGCGCAGATGCAATCATCGACTTGGAAAAACGTTTCATGGCGTTGCGCTCCTTAGCGCGACTGCTCTTCGAGGAAGGCCTTCGAGAACGTGTAGTCTGGAATTTTCGCGGTCGAGATGTTCTCGTTGGTCAGCAGGGTCTGCTGGCCTTTTTCAAGGGCATCCGTCGCGAGCAGCTTGGTGAAGATGAACCTGCCGGGGGTCACCTCCTTGTAATCCAGATAGTATGTCGTCCGCAGGAGCGTTCCCGAGGCGCTGAAGCTTTCTACCTTGACGGGAAGCCCGTCGGTCTGGCGGACATACCACTTCTGGACGGGAAAGGCGACGTCAAGCTGCCGCGCGTCGAGCCGCACCACGTCGGTGTCCCACTTGGCTACCTTCACCACGCCTTCGAGGTTGGCCCAGTACTGCGCGGTGACGTCGCTCTTGCCGAAGATGTCGGTGCGCACGTCGGTGGAGCCGACATCGTCCTTGCGGTTGCGGTACACGAACTCGCGGGTAGACGGCAGGTACAGGAAGAGGTCGTCCTTGTTGCGGTAGTATCCCTTGCCCTTTTCGCTTTCGGGGTATTTGAACACGAGCGTGAAGGTGTCGGCAGAGTCACGCCTGTAGATCTGTATCTGGATGACTCGATCCGCCTCTCCCGCCTTCTTCTGCACCAGGGTAAAGGTATTGGTGACGTCGAGGCCGGTGACGTTCAGCTTTTCCTCGAAGACTTTCACGATGGCGAGCGCCCTGGGGTCGCTCGAGCTGACGGTCTTCGACTGGGCAAACGGCGCCGGGACTATGGCCAAGGCGAGGAAGCTCGCCGCCACTATTCGTCGTACAGTATTCATTTTCAATCCTCCGTTAGAAAACTCTCGAGAAGGCATCGACCGGCGGGATGGCACCGCCGCGCCGCGCGGGAAAGAACGAGAAAAAGGCCGCGAACAGCGAGATGATCAGTATGACGCCGACCATCGCTCCAGGGCTCGGCATCAGTACCAGCCGTCCATTTTCCAGGAATATGCCCAGGTTGCCGCCAGCGGGGAATACCGGCCCGAACCGGATCGCGATGGCGACTACGGCCGCGAGGATGGCTCCGGCAGTCGAAAATATTATCGCGAGCGCCACGCTCTCGAGGACGAACAGGGAGGTCACCATGGACGACTCCACGCCAAGGGCCCTCATCGTGCCTATCTCCCGCAAGCGCTCGTTGATGCTCATGCGCAGGTTTATGAATATCGACACCGCGATGACAAAGAGCATGACAGCCGCTATGAAGGCGCCGACTCCGTTGACCGCCGCCAGTATCGTCCGCACTATGCCCAGGACTTCGTCGAGCGTCGCCAGCTTGAGCATCACCCGGTCGCGGCCCTCGGTGTCCGCCTCGTACTTGGTGCTGGCCGCCGAGATGGCAGAAATCGCCTCCGAGTCGGTCTTGGGGACAGAGACCTCGAAGCCCGCGGCCGCCAGGTCGTCTGAAAGGGCTCCGCGCTTCGCGTCAAGGCCTTTGGTCGATGGCAGGTATACATACACCGCGGTGGACGCGTCGTCCCCCGCCATGTCCAGGTTGCGCAGGAACTCGAAGTGCGACAGCACGTAACCGCGCGAGAAGAAGTTGTCGGTGCTGTAGATCCCCCGGACCACGAGGATACCGGTATTGAAGGCCCCGAAGCGGCTTCTGGTCGACAGCACTATCTCGTCGCCAACTTTCAGCCCAAAGTACCCGGCATCGTCCACGGGCACCGCGACGCCGTTGGGGTCGGCGGCAAAGTCCTGCCATGAGCCGGAAACGAAGTTCGACTGGTCCCGGAAGCCGGTGTCGCGCCCGGTCTGGATGCCCGTAAAGGGCAGCCGCTTGGAAACGCCGTTGTAGTACACCGTCGACTGGACCGCGTACCTGGTCAACGTCTTTGCCTCCGGGCCGAAGGTCCTGTCGACGGCCGCGACTATGTCGCCGGTCCGCAGGAGGCCGTTGAATATCTTGCCGCCCTTGGCGAACTGGCCGGTCACGGTAATGTGGCCAGCCGTGGACTTGACGAGGCTCGTCGAAATGTTCCGGCTGGCTCCCCTCGAGAAAGCCAGGAGCAGGACGAGGATGAAGGCGACGACGGCGTAATTGACGCCGAGGGTGAAGCTCCGCTTCTTCTGGCGGAACACGTTCTTTAAAGCCAAGCCCAAGAATGCGCCCATATTTTC
>PGXR01000106.1 GCA_002839245.1 Spirochaetae bacterium HGW-Spirochaetae-7
CGCCGAAATGACCGTCCCGGAACGTATGGCCATGATGGGCGTCGAAGGTTCGACATCTATGGAAACGCCCTTCAGCTTGCCCTGGAGGTACGAAACCTGCCCTTTGGCCGGCCAGAACGTCTCTCTGGACGCGGCGGCGGCCGGGACAGGCACCACCGGGCGTAGCGGTTCCGGCGCCGGAAGCGTTGCCGCGGGCGATGCGGACGAACCGGGAAGTCTAAGCTTCTGGCCAGGCTTGATCGTCGTTCCCGACAGCCCGCTGGCCTCGAGAATGGCTTCGACAGAGATGCCGTGCGCCTTGGCGATACCATACATGGTGTCGCCCTTGGCGACGACGTACTCCACCGTCACATCCGGCTTGGTTGCGGTAGCCCCGGGGATGGACAGCTTCATGCCGACGAACAGGCGCCCGGGATCGGCGATTGAATTCGCCGTCATCAGCGATTCGACCGAAATGTCGTATCGCCTCGCGATGGCGTATAGTGTCTCGCCCTTCTGCACGGTATGGACGAGGGGGTCCGCGGCGGCGGCAAGCGTCGCGACCATGAAGGTCAGCGAGGCGATGACAAGCATTACGGCGGAGGGTTTCGGTCTTGCGCTCATACACTTAAATTGTCGGTCCGCCCGGGACCGCCCATGAGGGACTTTGAATAGCACTGCCTAGAGCGAGTACTCCAAGAACATCCTGATGTACGAGGATCGAGCGTCGTCGCCGTCATCATACTCGAGCGACCACGCCGCATGGCCGGCATACTCGATGCCCCAAAGAAAAGGCTTGGGCAACCGTATCCCGGCGCCGACCGAGTACATGAGGCTCGAGTCGTACCGCGGGCTGGTATCGAAATCCTCTATGCTCTCGCGAGGTCTGAACGCCAGGCCGCCATTGAGTTCGACGACGGTTCCCAGCCTGAGCAGGGCGTCGAGCCCGATATTGAACACGTTGGACGCCTCGAACCGGTACATCTCGTAAGGCAGCTCCCAGGACAGGGCGAGCAACCAGCCGAGCCTTTCGTTCCCTTCCTGCATTCCACCGGCTAGCGCCCGGAAGGCCAGCCGCTTGTCCACCGAATCTCCGTCGACGCGCCTGAGCCAATCCCAGGCTATTCCGGCGCCGAAAAGTCCACGGCCAAAGAAAGCCAGGTCGATGGACTGGCAATAGCCTGTATTCTTGACGACCTCGTCGGAGCCGGACACCCCGGACAGCACCGCGTCATCCTTCCTGAGCGTCGTAGCTATCCACACGCCTTTCTCGCGGCCGAAGGCCCCTTCGGCGCGGATGCCGAACTCGAAGCGGTTCGTGTCGATGAAGGTGATGTCATTGGCCTCTGGATCGACCCCGAAGGGCGAATAGAACCTGAAGGCCAGCGTTCCGGCAGGCTCGTGAAGCAAGGCCCAACGCATGTTCTGCACCCGCTTTGCCCTGGACATGGCAGGATCGCGCAGCTCGCGTCCTACGGCCGCGCTGGTCTTCTTGAGATACTCGGCCGTGCCGTCTATGCGCCGCCTGAGTACGTCTATCCGGGCCCGGACAATTTCCTTCGACTTCGGGACGCTGTCTTCGATTCGGCCCAGGGCAAGGCGTGAGTCTGAAAGGATGCGGCTGCGGGCGGAGAGCTCGTCGCCGAACGCCCTGAGCCCGGCCTTCGGCGTGCCCTCTATCGACGCAGCCCGCGATCCAATGCCTGCATACCATTTTTCGACCTCGGCCACCGCGTCGTCGAGGCCGGCAAGCGACGAGAGCGCGGACGACAGCTCCTCGTCTTCGGCCAAACCACGTTCGGCGTTGCGAATGCGCTCGAAGCCGGATACGGCCGTAGCCCTGACCGCCTCAAGCACTTCACGGAGCTCTGGAGCCTTCTTCTTGCCGAAGGTGGAGAAGACGGCCGCGTCCCCGACGGGCGAAAGGAGCTCGAGCCCCGAGTCGCAGGCGTCCCTGGCCTGCCAGTACAGGCTCATGGAACGGCCCAGCTGCCCATCGGACTCCGCTCTCCTCGCATCGGTTCCAAGCTGCTCGGCGTCGCTTAGCCTGGCCTCCGACTCGTCGAGGATGGTCGACACCGTTGAAACATACGATGCGTTGTACAGGAGCCGCAGCGACTCGTCGTCGACGACGAGCCGCAGCCTGACCGTCCATGCGGCAGCTCCCTTCTTCGACGACAGTTTCTTCCAGCTCATCGTCACCGGCGGGTTCTTGATGAACAGCTCGGAAAACAATCTGTCCTTGCCAAGCGATTCCATTATCACGTCGATGGCTCCGCGCAGCGCCTTGTTCTGGGCTTCCGCCTCGGTCGCTCCGAGGCCAGTAGCCTCGGCGAAATAATTCGCGCCTTCCGCTGTGAACGACGAATCCTTGACCTGCGCCCAGGCCAGGATTCCCGTCGCCAGGATCAACAGCGGGACCAGGACCATGCGTTTCCGGATGCCTTCCAGCGATACTCCCCGGGACTGAAGGATCAAGCCTGCCCCCCGACCGGGAACAGCCATGAAGTAGCCTCGTCGAGAACCTTGGACAGGATGACGATATGGATCTCGCTCTTGGCCCTTTCCACCTCGCGGGCCCAGCGCACCGCCCCATAGCGCCTGGCCAGTTCCGCCCTCCTGCCCTCTGCGGCGGCGACCAGCGACTGGCGCTCGGCCGGCGTGACGGCTACCGCGCATGTGGTGCCGAGCGTGTAGGCCGACAGGAGCGACAGCACGGGATCCTTGGACGACAGAGTCGGCATGAGGCGCGCGGCGGCCTCGGAGGCGCGCTTACCGAGCACAAGGGCGAAGGCATGGTAGAAGCGCATCCATTCCGGATTCTCGACGCCGGCTCCATCGGCGAATTCCGACAGGAATCGCACGCTCGCCTCCGCGTCGTTCGCGAGCAGCCTTGCGGCGCCGAACAGCACGGCATCCCTGCGCAAGGCAGCGGGCTTGTCGGTTCTCAGGGCCGTTTCAAGCCGCTTGACGGTGTCCATGTCGCCGCGCAGCAGCGACGTGTTGACGAGCAGCCGCACGGTACGCCTGTCGTAGCGCTTCCTGTCGAAGACCCTCTGGCCAAGCAGGGAACCGAGCGCTTCCCAGTCTTCCGACTCGAGCAGGCTGAACAGCCGCCAGTTGGACACGAAGAAAGCGTTGAACCCGATCAGGACAGCGGTGAAGAACAAGAAGAGGGGCCAGTTCTTGGTCCAGAACGGCAGCGAATACTCGCTCCCGAGCAGCATGAACGGCATCATGAAGATGAAACCGAAGGAGAATATCAGGATAATGTTGAAAAGTGCGAATATTGTTTTAAACTTCATGCGGATTGTCTCCAATAATAGATACGAGGGACTCATATGCCGATTCACGCTCTTGACGCTGGCGTGAATCACGATAAAAGAATAGAATATCGCCTGAGAGGGGTCAATGGGCATGAACGCCATCCCGTTCAAGGAACTCACGCCGGACACATTCTGGAGCGCACCGGTGTTCCTCGACGAATCATATATCCTGCTTTCTCCCGAAACGCCGATGACGGCTTCGTTGATAAACCGTCTGGCGGAATGGGAGATCCGCGAGGTGTTCACCGAGGGCGAACAGCTCGTGCTGGGTACCGAACAAGAGGCGGAGGCCGAGGAATCCGAGGACTCAGAAGCGGAAGGCCGTCCTGTCACCTCCCAGACGGCGGCTGACAAGGAAAACCTGGACAAGGTCAGCCTTTTCTACGAGCAGTTCCTGAAGTATGTCGAGTCTGTCTACACTCGCTATGTCACCAAGAGCGATATCAGCCTCAAGGAGCTGTCCGACAAGGTCAAGACGCTTTGCGACGTCATCCTGGAGAACAAGCGATACGTGCTGCGCATCCTCGGCAACGCTTCGGCCACATCCAACTATCTCGTCAACCATTCGGTACGTTCGACGGTGCTTGCCATAGTACTCGGCGGGCATCTCAAGCTGCCGCCGCACAGGCTCATAGAACTCGGCGTCGCGTCGGTACTCCACGAAATCGGCATGGTCAGGCTGCCTCCCCAGCTCTACATGGCCGACCGCAAGCTTTCCGACCAGGAACGAAAATCGATCACCGCCCATCCGATACTCGGGTACAACATCCTCAAGGAAAAGCAGTTCCCGCTGTCGATATGCCTGGCCGCGCTCGAGCACCACGAGAGGATGAGCGGCACCGGCTATCCCCGGTCGCTGACGGGCGACAAGATATCGCTCTACGCGCGCATCATCGCCGTCTCCTGCTCGTACGACGCGGTAACCGCGTCCAGGCCCTACAAGGAGGCGCGCGAAGGCTACGCCGGCATGGTCGACATCCTGAAGAACGAGGGCAAGCAGTACGACGACGTGGTGATAAAGGCCCTGGTCTACTCGCTGTCCGTCTACCCGGTCGGCTCGTTCGTGCTGCTCGCCAATTCCAAGCTCGGCCAGGTCATAGACGTCAATCCAAACAACCCGCGCTACCCCGTCGTGCTCGTCCTGGGCTCCAAGACTCCCGACGGCAAGGAAACGATTGTGCAGACGACCGAGACGGGCATACGCATCCTGAAGCCGGTCAGACGCGAGGACGCGGAGAAGTTCCTGGCTGCCAGCGCCGCCAAGGACTGAGGTTCGGGAGACATCCGGTCTTGCCCTGCGATGCGGTATCCGGTATCCTCGAAGGTGCAAACGGCCGCCTGACAACGATTTCATGCAGCGAACGCTTATCGGTCGGACGGGCCTGCCAACAGATCGACAAGGAGCCGTCATGGAACTTTCACCGCTTCAGCTAGCCCGATACGCCTACATCCCCAAGATTCCCTCCGTCCTCTCCGGCGGTCCCGGCGCCATCGCCGTCGAGCTCGGAGGCGCAACCGAGTCCATTGCCGACCGAGAAGCCCTCAGGTCGCTGTTTCCTGGCTGCTACGGCAAGCCGGTGGTCACGTTTGCCCGGGGCGACGGGAAGTCGAACCGTAACAAGCTGAACGTCGGTGTCATCCTTTCCGGCGGACAGGCGCCGGGCGGACACAACGTCATAGCCGGCCTTTTCGACGGACTGTCGGCAGGAAACCCCGATTCCGTCCTGCTTGGCTTCAAGGGAGGCCCCCTCGGGCTGGTCGACGACGACGCCGTCATCCTGGACGCGGCGACCATAGCGGAATACCGCAACACCGGCGGCTTCGACATCATCGGCTCCGGACGCACCAAGATCGAGACGCCGGAGCAGTTCGCCAGGAGCGTCGCAACCGCCAGATCCAGGGCCCTCGACGCGATAGTCGTCATAGGCGGCGACGACTCGAACACCAACGCCGCGTTGCTCGCGGAGCATTTCCTCAGGGAAGGCGTCCACTGCTCGGTCATCGGCGTACCGAAGACGATAGACGGCGACCTCAAGAACGACTACATCGAGACTTCCTTCGGCTTCGATACCGCGACGAAAACCTACGCCGAGCTCATCGGCAATATAGAGCGCGACGCTGCGAGCGCCCGCAAATACTGGCATTTCATCAAGCTGATGGGACGATCGGCCAGCCACATAGCGCTCGAGTGCGCTCTCCAGTGCAGGCCGAACGTCGCGCTCGTCTCCGAGGAGATAGAAGCCGGGGGACAGACCCTGGCCGACGTCACCGAGACTATATGCGCGTCGATAGCGGCAAGGGCCGGACGCGGCATGAATTTCGGCGTCGTCCTGATCCCCGAGGGCCTCATCGAGTTCATCCCCGACTTCAAGGTCCTGATCGCCGGGCTCAACGACATGATGGCCGCGCGCCTTGGCGAGTTCAAGGCGCAGAAGGACGACGAGGCCCGCGACGCGTTCATCCGCAACGCCCTGGGAGGCGCGTCGGGGGCCCTGTACTCTAGCCTGCCGGTCGACATCCGGCGCCAGCTGATAATGGATCGCGATCCCCACGGCAACGTGCAGGTATCGCGCATAGAGACGGAAAAACTCCTCATCGCCATGGTCGAGGTGCGGCTCGCCGCCCTCAAGGCCCAGGGAAAATACTCGGGGGCCTTCAGCTCGCAGGCTCACTTCTTCGGCTACGAGGGGCGCTGCGCCTTCCCGTCCAACTTCGACGCCGACTACTGCTATGCCCTCGGATACTCGGCCTTCGCCCTGATAGCCAACGGTTTCACCGGCTACCTGTCCTCGGTGCGCAACCTGTCGGCCCCGGCTGTCGAGTGGGTGGCGGGAGGGGTGCCGCTGACGATGATGATGAACATGGAGAGGCGGCACGGATCCGACAAGCCCGTCATCAGGAAGGCTCTCGTCGAGCTCGACGGCGCGCCGTTCAAGTCGTTCGCGGCGGGGCGGGCACGGTGGTCGGTTGAAACCAGCTACCGGTTCCCCGGAGCCATCCAGTACTACGGCCCCGCGGCCGTCTGCGACCGGCCTACCGAAACCTTGCTGCTCGAACACCCGCGATGACCGTATAGACGACGACATGGCCGGAAATTCCACTTGAAAGGCAAGACGATGAAAGAACTGGGAATGTACTCGATCGGGACGGGCGACCGTTTCGGACGCGAGGGCGAGGCGCAGATCGCCGCCTTCCGCGCCCTTCGCGAACGGGGGGTCGAAGCGACCATTGTATGGAACAAGTCCAATCGTGAACATGTCATCGTCGGTTCAGGGCCCGCCGACCAGCAGGCCGCGGCGGAAGCAGCCGTGAAGGCAGCAGGGTGGGACGGGCAATGGTTCGTCGACGCGGACCACGTCGGGCTATCGACGGTCGACCGCTTCATTCCCCATTGCGACTTCTTCACGCTCGACGTCGCCGACTACATAGGCAAGCCGGCAGATGGCGCCGCCGTCGATACGTTTGTCCGCAGGCACGCAGACCTGTCCCGCGTCACGCTGCCAAGCTGCCCGCTGCCGCTCGACCTTTCGCCGACCCGGATCCGGGCTTCGGCAGCACGCTACCTGAGCGCAGTCCGGGAGGCGGCCAAGGTTTACCGGCGCATTGCCGAGGTCAAGGGAGCTGAAAACTTCGTGACCGAGGTATCGATGGACGAGACAGCGACTCCGCAGTCTCCCCAGGATCTTCTGGTCATCCTGGCGGCGCTCGCCGACGAAGGCGTACCCGTCGCGACCATTGCGCCAAAATTCTCGGGACGCTTCAACAAGGGCATGGACTACGTCGGCGACGTGGCCGCCTTCCTTCGCGAATTCGAGGCCGATGCCCTGGTGGCCAGGCGGGCCGCCGAACTATTCGGCCTGCCCTCCGGGCTCAAGCTTTCCGTCCATTCCGGCTCCGACAAGTACTCCCTCTATCCTGGAATCGGACGCATCCTCCGCGATGGCGGCCTCGGCATCCATCTGAAGACCGCCGGCACCACGTGGCTCGAGGAGCTCGTAGGCCTCGCGGAGGTGGGCGGCGAGGGGCTCCAGGTCGCCAAGGATATTTACAAGGCGGCACACGGCCGCTTCGACGAACTCGTCGGCCCCTATGCCGAGGTAGTCGACATCGACCGCGCCGCCCTGCCCTCTCCGGGCGACGTCGAGGCATGGAGCGCCCAGCGCTACGTGGCGGCCCTGAGGCACGTGCCGGGCGGCAAGGCCATGGACCCGAACGTGCGCCAACTGTTGCATGTCGGCTACAAGGTCGCCGCGGAGATGGGTCCGCGCTGGCTCGACGCCCTGTGCAGGAACCGCGCCAGCGCCGCCCGCAACGTCATCGCCAACCTGCTCGATCGTCACCTGACGCCGCTGTTCCTCCAGAAAACGCAATGAGGGCCATCGCCGAAAAGCTTGCAGAAACGGAGAAATCATGACGTATGTCGAGACACTGTTTTCGCTTGAAGGAACCGTCGCGGTCGTGACCGGTGGAGCCGGCGGCCTGCCCATGGACCTGGCAATAGGGCTGGCCAAGGCGGGCGCGGCCGTCTGTCTCTGGGGCCGCGGAACGGCCCACCCCATGGACGCGGCAGCCGCCTTCGTACGCGGGGAAGCGGGGCCGGGAGCGGGACGGGTCGAGGCGCTCACAGTCGATACCGGGGACGCGGAAGCCTGCATCCGAGCCATTGCCGACACCGAGGGACTGGTCGGCCCGCCCGGCCTGCTCGTCAACGGCGTCGGCGGCAACCGGGGCAAGAGCGCTTTCGTCGACCTGGATGAAAAGGTGTTCGCCGACGTCCTGTCGCTCAACCTTCTTGCGGGCCTCGTAACGCCGACCCGCGCCTTTGCCCGCTACTGGATAGAACGCAAGATCGCCGGCTCGGTCATCAACATGTCCAGCATGACGAGCTACAAGCCGCTCTCGGGAGTCTGGGCATACGACGCCGCGAAGGCTGGAGTCCTCAACCTGACCGAGGGCCTGGCAAAGGAACTCGCCCCGCACGGCATCCGCGTCAACGGCATAGCTCCGGGTTTCTTCATCGGCAACCAGAACAAGGCCCTGCTCATCGACGAAAAGACGGGCGGGCTGACCGCCCGCGGCTGCGCCATCATCGCGCGCACGCCCTTCGCCCGCTTCGGCGACAAGGACGAACTCCGCGGGGCGGTGATATATCTCGCGAGCGGCAAGGCTTCGGGTTTCGTCACCGGAGTCACGATCCCCATCGACGGCGGCTATCTCGTCGACAATATCTGACGCTTCGCCAAGGCCCGACAAGGAGAATGCGATGCAATTTCTCGGTGACGATTTTTTCCTCTCGAACGAACCGGCGAAACGGCTTTACGCGTCCATTGCCGGCCTGCCCATCTTCGACTACCACTGCCATCTGTCGCCTGCCGTCATCGCGGCGGACGAGCCGTTCAAGGACCTGGCGGAACTTTGGCTGGCGGGCGACCATTACAAGTGGCGGCTGATGCGCGCCAACGGGGCGGATGAATCGCTCTGCTCCGGCAAGGCGTCCTGGGACGAAAAGTTCGCCGCCTTCGCCGCTACGCTGCTGCAGGCTGCGGGCAATCCCATCCAGCAGTGGTCGCATCTCGAACTCAAGCGCTTCTACGGGATAGACGAGGTACTGACTCCCTCGAACGCGGCGGACATCCGCAAGCGGGCGAACGCCGTCATCCGCGACCGCGGCGACCGGCCGTCGACATACATGGACATGATGAAGGTCGCCGTCGTCTGCACTACTGACGATCCTATCGACGACCTGGCCGCCCACGCGGCGATAGCCGCCGACCCGGGGCGTAGGACCCGCGTGCTCCCAACCTTCCGACCGGACAAGGCCGGAGCCTGCGACGACCCGGCTGCCTGGAACGCCTACGTCGACGCCCTGGGAGCGGCAGCCGACACGGACATCGCCTCCTGGCAAGACCTCGCGGTCGCGCTGGGACGGCGGCATGAGCGCTTCCACGAACTGGGCTGCAGGCTGTCCGACCACGCGTTGCTCGTGCCCGTGGCGGAATTCGCCTCTGACGAAAAACTCGACCGCATCGTCGCCGGCCTGCGCTCGGGCCGCGCGCCAGCCCCCACTGATGCCGACGCGCTGCGCACGGCTTTGCTCCGCGAGAGCGCCAGGCTGAACCACGAGCGAGGCTGGGCGATGCAGCTCCACATCGGCGCGCTGCGCAATACCTGCGGCTCCCTCTTCCGCCGCTACGGGCCCGACGGCGGCGGCGACTGCATGACCGACCGCCCCATCATCGAACCTCTCGCCGCATTCCTCGATTCGCTGGACCGCGACGGCATCCTGCCGAAAACGATACTCTACTCCCTCGACCCGGCCAAAAACGATGCGCTGGCTGCCTTGGCCGGCTGCTTCCAGGGTGGTGAGCCGGGCAAGGTGCTGGTAGGCGCGGCCTGGTGGTTCGAGGACCAGGAGGACGGCATGACCCGCCACATGGCGAGCCTCGCATCCATCGGCCTGTTTGGGCGTTTCCTCGGGATGCTTACCGATTCGCGCAGCTTCCTTTCCTACCCGCGCCACGAATACTGGCGCAGGCTCCTCTGCGGGCGGCTCGGTGCCTGGATAGAATCGGGCTTGCTGCCGGCCGAGGACGCCTACTCGACGGAACTGGCTCGCGCCCTGGCATGGGGCAACGCTTCCACCTGGTTCGGGCTGGAGCCTCCGGCGTGGGCCCGAAAGGCATGACTTGCAGAAAGCCGGAGGGTCCTCCCGGTGAGGCGGTCCTCCCGGCAGGCAGGGTG
>PGXR01000325.1 GCA_002839245.1 Spirochaetae bacterium HGW-Spirochaetae-7
CAAGGCGATATTCACCAAGGTCAAGCACGAGCGTTACGCTGCCGTTGCCGTGGCGATAGCCGAGACGAAGGCGGCCTTCGCCGACTCGCTCGGCTCCGACGAGATCCAGCACAAACTCTTCGCCGCTCTCATGGAAGAGATCCAGTACGACCTTCTCCGCTCGGGCATACTCGACAGGGGAGTACGCGTCGACGGTCGCGGTACCGAAGACATCCGGCCGATAAGCTGCGAGATAGGCGTGCTCGCGAGGCCCCACGGCTCGGCGCTGTTTACCCGCGGCGAGACCCAGGCTTTGGCTACCACCACGCTCGGTACGACCTTCGACGAGCAGGTTCTCGACGACATCGAGGGAGACAGACGCGAGCGGTTCATGCTCCATTACAACTTTCCTCCCTTCTCGGTCGGCGAAGTCGGCAGGCTCGGTACCGGCAGGCGCGAGATAGGCCATGGCCATCTGGCCAAGAGGGCCATCGAGCGCGTCATGCCCGGCAAGGAACGCTTCCCGTATACCGTGCGCATCGTCTCCGAGGTGCTCGAGTCCAACGGATCGTCATCGATGGCCTCCGTCTGCGGCGGCACCCTTTCCCTGCTGGCAGCGGGAGTGCCGATCAAGGCTCCGGTCGCGGGAATCGCGATGGGCCTGATTACCGAAGGCGACCGCTTCGCCGTCCTGTCGGACATACTCGGCGACGAGGATCACCTGGGCGACATGGACTTCAAGGTCGCCGGAACCGAAGCCGGAATCACCGCATTCCAGATGGATATCAAGATATCAAACGTCTCCTCCGAGATCATGACCAAGGCTCTTGATCAGGCCCGGCGCGGACGGCTGCACATCCTGTCAATCATGAACAAGACGATCTCCGTACCTGCCGCCGAGATTTCCGAGTACGCGCCGAAGATACTTACCGTCAAGATAGACGTCGACAAGATCGGCGCGATCATCGGGCCGGGCGGGAAGAATATCAAGGCGCTCTGCGAGCAGTACGGCGTAAAGATCAACGTCGACGACGACGGTTCGGTGACCATCTTCGGCGCCAACCAGAAGGCTTCGATGGAAGCCAAGGCTGCGGTCCTCGGAATCGCGCAGGACCCGGAGGTAGGTATCGTCTACCAGGGTACCGTCAAGCGCGTCATGGATTTCGGCGCCTTCGTGGAGATCCTCCCGGGAAAGGAAG
>PGXR01000107.1 GCA_002839245.1 Spirochaetae bacterium HGW-Spirochaetae-7
GGCTGCTTTCAATTCGGCGATCACCTTCAGGCGCCCGCTCGTGTTGACGTATGCCGGCTTGAAGCCATTCTCGACATCCACGCCTAGCTTTTTAAGCGGCAGGTCGCGGACGTGGCCCATCGAGGCTTTGACAATATATTCCTTGCCAAGATACTTGTTGATGGTCTTGGCCTTGGCAGGAGACTCGACGATGACTAGCTTCACTGGAGTAATACCTTTCAGATCGCGAATGGACAATTTTATGACGTGCGATGGCCACTATAATCCATTTGACCTCCATACGATACCCTGCCCCGCGCCTCGGGCGGGAGTCGGGGCTTGGCGGGACATTAATCGATATTGTTTCTTGGGTTCCTCCTGGTTAAAGGTGTAAACTCATCCAGGCAGACAGGGTCGGGACATGGGCGAGAATCTTGAAGGCTTCCAAAGGACCTACCGGATTTTTCGATTCCCTGAAAGTAGGCTTGATAAAACGGTACAATATTGATGGAGAAGTCAAAGCAAGGTAATTTAAGACTCGATATTCCACTACATTACCCGATATGCGTAGCGATAGCCAAGAATAATTTGATCGCCAATTCCGCAGTCGGGGTCATCCGAATACATGAAACCACAAATGATCGAAGACGGGAATATCCCCCGGGAATGATGGCCAGCCTCGAGGCCGAGCGAGAAGCGGTACAGCACTGAACTCCAAGGCTTGTTGACGCCGAGGTTGAACTTGCCGTTCAGGTAGAGTCCGGGAATGGCGAACCTGCCGCCACCAATTCGTGGTTGCCTGCGGTGTACAGCGGCTAGGGGAACGTAGACACTCCTTGTATACGACCGTATCGGGGATGCAACCCACAACGTCGTCAAGGCACCATGCCCGGCTGAAGGGTACAGCTGTTTCGATGGCGGCATGACAAGCGCGGATGTCCGAAACGAAAAGAATACGCATCATCACGCTTTGTTCATCCATCCGACAACTAAAAGCAAGACAACCAATATATGAATCTTTATATCATCCTTTTATGCCCCCTTGCCCCTCCCTTCCCTGGCAGGCTATATACATCGGGCCTTCCGGGGACGCAGGCGCCAGTTCAGTGCCGATGGTCCCCCTTTCGACACCCAGGAGTATTCAACACCATGGAAACAAAACACGCAAATCCGGGCCCGCTGGGCCTGGCCGGCTTCGGCATGACCACCATCCTCCTCAACATCCACAACGCCGGCTTCTTCCCGGTCAGCGCCATGATAATGGGAATGGGCATCTTTTACGGCGGAATTTCCCAGGTGATCGCCGGCATCATGGAATACAGGAACGGCAACACGTTCGGGATGCTCGCATTCACTTCCTACGGTTTCTTCTGGATAACCTTGGTCGCTACCTGGGTGCTGCCCAGGCTGGGCATGGCCGAGGCAACGCCGGCGGGGTACATGGGCTGGTTCCTGGCAGCATGGGGCCTCTTCTCGATATTCATGACCATCGGCACGCTCAAGTCGAGCAAGGTCCTGACTTTCGTGTTCGTGACGCTTGACATACTTTTCCTCCTGCTTGCGATCAGGGACTGGACTGGGTCCGTAGTGGTTGGCCGCATCGCAGGCTGGGAAGGCCTGGTCTGCGGAGCTGCCGCCCTATACCTCGCGATGGCCGAGATGATAGCCGAGAAGCTCGGGTCCAAGCTCCTACCGTTCTGACAGGCCACACAGGCCGGCCCGCACTGGTCGGCACTGGCCGGCGGCTTAACCCTTCGATTGACATCCGGAGCCCGTCGCGGCTAGGCTCCCGGAAGCCATGAAACGATTCGACACGACCGTCACTTCGATCCGGCCGGTGGCCGAGGGATGCTTCGAGCTTCGCTTCGACTGGCCCGACGACGCGGGCGTCCCCGCTCCCGGCCGCTTCTTCACAATAAAGGCGGGAGGCCGCTACGATCCGGTACTCAGGCGGCCGTTCGCCTTTTCCGGTTACGCTCCGCCAGTCGCAGGCGAACGCGATGGCGAGGCCGCCTTCATCTTCCAGGTACGAGGCCGCGGCACGGAGTTCCTGGCGGCGCTCAAGCCCGGGGATCCGCTCGACGTGCTGGGGCCGCTGGGCAGGGGCTTCGGCAAGCCGCCGCGCGGAACCAGGCCGATGCTCGTGGCGGGCGGCATCGGCATGGGGCCGATGCTCTACCTGGCAGCGGCACTCGGAGCCGATGCGAAGGCCGGGCTTTGCGAGGCGCCTATGCTCGTCATCGGCGTCAGGAGCGCAGGTTTCATACCCGACGTCGAACTGCCAGCCGGGACGGTGATATGCACCGACGACGGCTCGTCCGGGTTCCACGGCACGGTGACTGAATGGCTCGCGGGTTTCGACCCAGGATTGCCGCCGGTCTTCTACGCCTGCGGACCCGCCCCGATGATGGCAGCGGTCGACCGGTTGGCCGAAGTTCGCAGCGCCCCCTTCGAGGCCGCCCTCGAGCAATGGATGGCCTGCGGCGTCGGGGCGTGCGCCGGTTGCGCGGTGGCTCTCAAGTCCGGGCGCTACATCAAGACCTGCGTGGACGGCCCGGTTTACGACGGCCGCCTCGTCGATTGGGGGGCCGCGCTATGAGCGGCACGTCAAGCGGAACGGCACGCGGCATGGTACCAGCGAAACTCGACCTGACTGTCCGCATCGGCGACCTCGTAATGCAAAACCCGGTTGGCGTCGCCAGCGGCACCTTCGGCTACGGCGAGGAATACGAAGACCTCGTCGACATCGATTGCCTGGGCGCGCTGTACACCAAGGCGGTGACGCCTGAACCCAGGCCAGGCAACCCCGCGCCGCGCCTCGCCGACACCCCCGCGGGCATGCTCAATTCGATAGGGCTGGCCAATCCGGGGCTCGATGCCTTCATCGCGGACAAACTGCCGAGGCTGCGGGCTCGGCGCTGCGCGGTCATCGTCAATGTCGCCGGCGGCACCGAGGACGACTACCTGCGAGTGCTCGATGCCCTCGAGGCCCAAGACGGGATAGTCGGCTACGAGATCAACATCAGCTGCCCGAACGTCGCGCATGGCGGCCTGTCGTTCGGCACCGATCCCGTCCAGGTGGAGCGACTGACCCGCCGTCTGGTGGACGCGGTCGGTTCGCGCGCGATGGCCGGAGCCGAGGCCCGCTGCGACCGGCTCGCTGGCCGCGGCAGGCGTCCCCTCATCGTCAAGCTGTCGCCAAACGTCACCGACATCGCCGCGATAGCCAAGGCAGCCGAGGCCGGAGGCGCCGTCGCGCTGTCGTGCATCAACACGCTCGTCGGCATGGTGATCGACATCAAAACCAAACGACCGGTACTGGCGATGGGCTCAGGCGGGCTCTCGGGTCCGGCGATCAGGCCGGTGGGCGTCGCGATGGTCTACAAGGCAAGCCACGCCGTATCGATACCGGTGATAGGCCTGGGAGGCATCTCGGATGCGGACGACGCGCTCCAGTACCTGCTCGCAGGCGCTGTCGCCATACAGGTCGGCACCGCGATATTCTCGCGGCCCGAGGCACCTCTCGAGATTCTCGCGGGAATCCGCGAGTTCATGGAACGCGAGGGAATCGAGCAGGTGGCAGACATTCGCAAGCTGCTCCGCTGACAGGAGCGGTCCCTGTGTAATTAACCATTCTTTAACACGGGCTTCATCAAGCTTGAATCCCGGCAGGGTAATTTCCTCCACGTACAGGAGGAAACGACATGAAGAAGATCGCATCGATCATCGCGTTGACCCTTGCCGCGACCGGCGCCTTTGCCCAGTACAGCGGCAACTACACCTTCGGCGGCTCCACGACCGTGGCGCCGATAGCCTACCCGGCCATCGAGCAGTTCCAGAAGGACAACCCCGGCGTCAAGATCTCCTACGAAGCCGTCGGCTCCGGCGCTGGCCTCAAGGCCCTGCTGGCGGGTCAGTTCAGCCTCTCCGGTTCGTCGGCCGAGTATGACGCCGCCGCCCTCAAAGGCGCCGTAGCCACCCCGATAGCCCTCGACGGCCTTTCGGTTATCATCAACAAGAAAGATACGGGCATCAAGAACATCTCCATGGCCGACCTCGCGAAGATCTACCACGGCGACATCACCAACTGGAAGCAGGTCGGCGGCAAGGACAAGCCGATCGTCGTCGTCAACCGCGACGAATCGTCCGGCACCTATGCGTCGTTCTGGGAACTCGTGTGCCAGAAGCCGTTCGGCAAGGCCGTCGCCTATACCAGGAACGCCATCGTCACCAAGGAAAACGGCGAGGTAGCCATAAAGGTGCTGTCCACCCCCGGCTCCATCGGCTATGTGGGCATGGCCTTCGCCCAGGAAGTGATCAAGGCCGGCGGCCTTGAACTGGCCATCGACAAGGTGATGCCGACCACCGCCAACATAGTCGCCAGAAAGTACCCGATCGCCCGTTCGCTCTTCCTGATCACCAGGTCCGCTCCCGTCCAGGGTTCGGTCGAGAAAGCCTTCATCGACTTCGTGCTTTCCCCCAGGGGACAGTCGATCGTGAAGTCGGCAGATTACATCCCGCTTCCCGTAAAATAATCCGTACTGAAAAAGCGCGACGTCGATCGCAGACCCTGGCCAGCGATCGACGTCGCCTTGTTCCAAGGAGCCTATTGTGAAGAGAAGGAAGCTCTTCGAGAGCGCGGCCGAAACGATGCTGTTCGCCTCGGCTTTCCTGTCGATCGTGGCGGTACTGTTCATAACGATATTCCTGTTCCGCAGCGGCATGCCGCTGTTCCGGAAGGTATCCGTCTTCGAGTTCCTGTTCTCGAGCCGATGGGAACCGACGGCTGCCACTCCGGGCTACGGCATCCTGTCGTTCATCGTCGGCTCGTTCCTGGTCACGGGCCTGGCCCTCTTCATCGCGGTTCCCGTGGGCCTGGCGGTCGGAATATACATGGCCGAGCTCTCTGGCAGGAAATCGTCGAAAATAATCAGGTCATCGGTCGAACTGCTTGCGGGCATACCGTCGGTGGTCTACGGACTCTTCGGCATCGTCATTATTTCGTCCGTCTCGAGGACCCTTTTCGGCGGTAGCGGCTACAGCGTGATATCCGCCGCCATTATCCTCGCGATCATGACGATGCCGACGATCATCAACGTCGCCGAAGTCTCGATCCGCTCCCTCCCCAAGGAACTGAAAGAAGGTTCCCTGGCCCTTGGAGCCACGCACTGGCAGACGATCATCAGGGTCCTCGTACCGGCGGCCCGGTCGGGCATCATTGCCGGCGTGATCCTTGGCATGGGCCGCGCAATCGGCGAGACGCTCGCGGTGCTCATGGTCGGCGGCAACGCGCCAATCATGCCCACCAAACTCAATGGCATGGTCAGGACGCTTACGATGAACATCATCACGGACATGAGCTACGCGACGGGTGATCATCTGACGAGCCTCTTCGCCACCGGCATCGTCCTGTTCCTGTTCATCCTCGTGCTCAACCTGACCGTACAGCTGGCCCTGAAGAAATCGATAACCGAAATGGAAGGAGGCGCGGGTGCGTAAGGCGACGACTTCCAGACCGGGTTCGCGGCACCGGGCCGCGATGCGCAGGCAGGGCATAGCTTTCGGCATGATACGAGGGTTCTCGTTCATGACTATTGCCCTGCTCGGACTGATCCTGGGATTCATACTGTGGAAGGGCTTCCGGTATTCCAACATCGACAGGTCGACGCTCCTGCCCCATGCCGAGGCTTCCCCTGACGGCCTCGTGCTCGCCGTTCACGGAGACCAAGACATGCCCGGGATCGACTGGGAAGAGCTGTACGGCATGTATACCGACGAGTACATCAACTGGTCCAAGCTCGACCAGTCCGACTTCGACCTGGTCCCCGTCGCGGTGGATCCGCTCACCGAGGACGGCGCCCGGGTGGAAGCGTTCCTGTTCGGTTCGGAGGCAGAGGGCGGCTTTCCGCTCTGGGGCGGCCTCGTCGAATACGCCGGTTCCGCCGAAGCGGCCCTGAAGGTCGTGGCGGAACGCCAGGGCGCCGTCACGATCGTCCCCGCTGCGGCCGCCAAAGCCTTCCCGGGCATAAAGACCGTTCCCGTGCGCCGGCTTGCCATCGCCATGAACCAGGACGCCACCGAGTTCGTCGACGAATCGTACCTGGAAGACCTGACAGCGCAGAATATCCGCGACCTCCTGGGCGGGCGCATCACGAACTGGAAAAAGCTCGGCGGCCCCGATCTCTCGGTCGTCCCCATGGCGCCGCCCATGGGTTCCGCGCTCGCCGCGGAGGCAGGCCGTGCCGGACTCACCTACCCCAGGCCGACGGTCCCCCAACCCGCGACGGACATGGCCTCGTATCTTGCCGACATCGCCGGGACGAGCGGCGCCGTCGGGGTTGCATACGCCGGGGACGCGACTCTTGCCGGGATTCCCCTGGCCTGGATGACGCGCGTAAAGACCGGCTGGAACCTGACGTTGCGATACCTCCTGGAGCCTCCGAGGCTGTCCGGCAAGACAGGCGGTATCTCGAGCATCATCGCCAACACCTTCTTCATGCTGCTGCTGACACTGGCCTTCGCGGCGCCGCTCGGCGTGGCAGCCGCGGTATACCTCGTGGAATATGCGCGGCAAGGAAAGTTGCTGAAGCTGCTCAGGCTCGGTACCGAGACGCTCGCCGGCATCCCGTCTATCATCTTCGGCCTGTTCGGCTTCCTGTTCTTCGTCAACATACTGCACTTCGGTTTCGGCTTGCTGTCAGGCTCCTTGACGCTGACGCTGATGATTCTGCCGACCATCATCAGGACCTCCGAGGAAGCGATGAAATCGGTACCGCGGTCATTGCGCGAGGGTTCGCTCGCGCTGGGTGCCACCAAGCTCCAGACGATTTTCAGGGTGGTGATACCGGCAAGCTCGCCGGGCATCCTGACGGGACTCATCCTGGCCATCGGGCGCGCCGTCGGCGAGACCGCGGCGCTCCTGTTCACGATGGGATCCGACTACAATATGGCCCGCGGCCTGTTTTCATCGGCCAGGGGGCTCTCCGCCCACGTATACCTGCTGTTCGCCGAAGGTATCTCGTTCGACAAGGCGTTCTCGACCGCGACGGTACTCGTGGTCGTAGTCCTTCTGTTCAATTTCGCGGCCAAGCGTGTCATCGGCAGGATGCATCGCCAGGCGGCGGCGTAAAGGAAACGCCATGCAGCAATCGCCCCCGAAATTCAGCATCAGCGACCTCAATCTCTGGTATGGCACGTCCCAGGCGCTGAAGGACATCACCGTCGACATCGAGGAAAGGAGCGTCACGGCGCTGATCGGTCCGTCCGGATGCGGTAAATCCACGTTCCTCCGCACGCTCAACAGGTTGAACGACCTGATAAGCAGCGTTCGGGTCGAGGGTTCCGTGCTTTACGAAGGCGCCGATATCTACGCTCCCGATACCGACGTCATAGACCTGCGCAAGCGGGTCGGCATGGTATTCCAGAAACCCAATCCGTTTCCCATGAGCCTCTACGACAACATCGCGTACGGCCCGCGGGTCCATGGCATCAGGGACAAGGCGACGCTCGACGACATCGTGGAGCGGAGCCTCGTGCAGGCAGCGCTGTTCGACGAGGTGAAGGACAGGCTCCAGACCTCGGCGCTCGGATTGTCGGGCGGACAGCAGCAGCGCCTGTGCATCGCGCGGGTGCTCGCCGTCGAGCCCGACGTCGTGCTGATGGACGAGCCGACCAGCGCCCTCGACCCCATTTCCACGGCAAAGATAGAGAACCTTCTGGAAGAGCTAAAGAAACAGTATACAATCGTCATCGTGACGCACAACATGCAGCAGGCAGGCCGCGTCTCTGACAAGACGGCGTACTTTTTCCTGGGAGAGCTGGTAGAATACGCCGGCACCAAGGAGCTGTTCTTCAATCCAAGGGACAAGCGGACCGAGAACTACATCTCGGGACGCTTCGGCTGAGTCACGGAGGCCAAAAATGATGCGTATACAATTCAACGAGGAACTCAACCGGCTCCACCACGACATACTGGCGATGGGCAGCCGGGTCGAGGAAGACCTGCGCAAGGCACTGCTCGCGCTCAGGACCGGCGACATCGAGCTGGTAAAGGAAGTCAAGGCGAGCGACCAGATAGTCAACGCCATGCAGATGAAGATAGAGGACCAGGCGGCGATGCTCATCGCGACCCAGCAGCCGGTAGCCAAGGACCTCCGCCAGCTCGTGACCATGTTCAAGGTGACCGACAACCTCGAGCGCATCGGCGACCACGCCGTACACCTGGCCAAGACCGTCAAGCGCCTGTCGGGCGATCCCTACCCAAGGCCGCTCGACAGGCTGGAGCGCATGGCCGCGATAGACGTGGCCATGGTACACGACGCGGTCGCCTCCTTCCTCGACCAGGACGAGGCCCTGGCGCGCAGCACGGCGGCGAAGGACGACGAGGTCGATACCGAGCACAAGGCCTTCGTGCAGGAGGTCCTGGCCTTCCTTGCCGAGAACCCCGGCAAGGCCCAGCTGGCTACGAAACTGATAGCCACCTCGAGCTACCTGGAACGGCTCGGCGACCATGTCACCAACCTCTGCGAAGCGGTCGTCTTCATGCTGACCGGGGCGCATACCGAGCTGAACGACTAGGAGCCTGCCATGGCAAAGGCTACGATCCTCGTCATCGAGGATGACCAGGACATACGGGAACTGCTCGCGTACACGCTGGGCAAGGAAGGCTACGATGTCATCCAGGCGCCAAGCGGCGAGGCCGGGCTCAAGGCCATCAAGGATCGGGCGCCAAGCCTGGTCGTCCTCGACGTGATGCTGCCGGGAATGGACGGGCTCGAGCTGCTCCGCAAGGTAAAGGGCGACCAGAAGCTCCGCGCCATTCCCGTGATCATGGCCAGCGCCAGGGGCGAGGAGACCGATATCGTGACCGGGCTGGAACTAGGCGCCGACGACTACGTGACAAAGCCGTTCAGCCCGCGGGTCCTCGTGGCCCGGGTGCGCACGGCCCTGCGCCGCGCCGTCGAATCAGCTTCGCCTGAACCGGCGGAGCAGGCATCCATAGCGATAGGCGACTTCATGCTCGACGCGGAGAGGCATGAGCTGAAGGTCGGCGGCCGATCCATCGATCTGTCCGCTACGGAATTTGCCATAATCGAGCGCCTGGCCAGGTCGCCCGGACGCGTGTTCACCCGGTCCCAGATCATCGATTCCGTCAGGGGACGCGATTATCCGGTCACGGACCGCTCGGTCGATGTCCAGGTGCTCTCGATACGAAAGAAGCTCGGCAGCTCCGCCGACATCATCGAGACTGTCCGCGGCGTCGGTTACCGATTCAGGGACGAATGATGCGCGGGTCCCGGCTCGCCTTCAGGACCTTCGCGATACTGCTTGCGGTATCGGCGTCGGCGATGATCGTGCTGATGCTGTCGTCGGCGCTGGGCATGAGGCGGCTGTACACCGATGTGACGCTGCAGGCACTCCGGCAGACGGCCACCGCGCTTGCCAATGTTTCGCCCGCCGACTTGTCTCCTGGCTCGGCCGACGCGTATTGCCACAACGCCTCCTCCACGACGGCTCTCAGGATCACCATGATCGCCTCCGACGGGACCGTGCTCGGCGATTCCGGCTCCGACCCGCATGCAATGGAAAATCATGGTGCAAGGCCTGAAGTCGCCGGCGCGTTGCGCGGCCTTGCCTCGACGAGCATGCGCCAATCCCCGACGCTCGGAATCAGGATGGCCTTCGCTGCCGCGCCGATACGGGATGGAGCTTCCATCGTCGGCGTACTGCGCGTCGCCATGGATGCGTCGCAACTTGTCAGCGGCATGGTTCCCTTCATGGCCACTTCCGGGGTCGTCGCCATCCTGATGATCGCCGCGATGGCCATCGCGAGCGCCCGCATCGGGGCAAGCGTCACCGAACCGATGGTCGCCCTCATGGACGCCGCCCGCGACTGGTCCTCGGGCATCCTGTCGCGCCGGTTGCGGCGCTTCGACGACCCGGAGCTGGCGCCGCTGTCCGATACGATGAACGCGATGGCTTCCGAGCTGGCTGACCGTATCATCGGCATGGAGCGCCAGGGAAAGGAACTGGGAGCGATACTCGATGCGATGGGCG
>PGXR01000108.1 GCA_002839245.1 Spirochaetae bacterium HGW-Spirochaetae-7
ATGCCGGCTCCGCCGCCGAATGCCGCGAAGGTCTCGGCCAGGCCGAGGCTCGACCGTGCCGGGCTGATGGCGCGTGAAGACGCCAGCAGCGCGTCGCTGTCAATGCCCAGACCCATGGGGCTGTTGCACGATGCGAGGAAGGCTCCCAGTGCCAGGATCCCGATTCCGTTTGTCATTTTGTTCGTAAATGTTCTCATTCTTGTACCTCTTGGTTAGAGTATATACCATAAATAGCCAAAAAACAAGTATAAAACGTATATATCTGCAACTTATTGTGGCCTGTAACAATGCGGTTTATATTGAAGGTAACTTCTTCGTGTGTTATTCTGAGCGCCGGGAGATACTGGTATGTCAGAAAAGAAGACGATGACGCTCAATCTTTCTGAGGATGAAATGAATTCCCTCGATCAGTTGGCTGGGCGGAACGATATGACCAAGACGGCTGTCATAAAGAAGGCAATCAGGATCTATTTGATCCTGGAAGCGAGAATGCAGCGCGGTGAGCATATTTTCGTCGAAGACGAGACGCACAAGATCAAGGTGGAACTCCTGCTCGTGTGAATCATTGAGCTGACGCATCGATGGAGCGCGAAATGCTCAATGGCAGTCAGCCATATCATCCATGTTTGTTTGCGTAGCTTCGTAGACGGTGCTGCGATTCTTTCCGGCGGCCTTGGCCGTGTAGAGCGCCGTATCGGCGTTGCGCAGCAGCAGGTCGATGTACCTGTTGGCGCCATCCTCCGCCGCGGCGCCACGGGCATCGCCTGCTGGCTGTATGCCCGCCCGCCCGGAAGCCGCTAGCGCGCTCCGCAGGCCGGCAACTCCGATGCTGACGGTGACCGCGCGCCCCCGGGGCATTGCTGCGGCGGTTTCCCTGGCGATAGCCAACCGTATCCTGTCGCAGCCTTTCAGCGCCGCCTGCTCGTCTATCCCGGGGAAGATGATGGCAAACTCCTCGCCGCCGTAACGCGAGACTATGTCGTAAGCGCGCGCGCTGGCCGTCATGGCCACGGCTATCTTCTGCAGGGCCAGATCTCCCGCGGCGTGCCCGTCCTGATCGTTGACCGACTTGAAGTCGTCCGCGTCGAGGATGGCGCACGACAGCTCCCCCCCGGTACGCAACGCCTTCCTGGTTTCCTGAACGAAGCGCTCCAGCATGAACCGCCTGTTGTGAAGCCCCGTCAGCGGGTCGGTTGTGGCGGCCCGTGCTAGCTCGGCCCGCAGGTGGTTCAGCTTCTTGCGAAGGCGCAACGCGAAGGCGACGACTATGCCTATCGTCAAGGCCGAGATGGCCACGGCTGCCACGACTATGAGGACGACGTTCTGACGAAGCCTGCGCTCTATCTCGCCGACGGAGAAGCTCACCGAGATGCCGCCCCGGATGTCTCCCACGTTGTAGCCCCGCGTAGCATGGCAAGCCAGGCACGACTCCTCGGTCTTCAAGGCTCCCATGTAGCGGAACTCGCGACCCGCGGACCCGTCGACGAATTCCCATCGCTCGCTGGCGCCCCGCTCGAATTCCTCGAGCGACCGGCGCTCGAAATCGTCCGCGCGGTTCCCGGGGTTGATCGGCTTGAGACTCGTTATCCTGAAACGGTAATCGTTCCCGCGGGCCGCTATCTCCGAAATCTCCCGGGTGATCAGGGCGGGGTTGCGCAACGTCAGCATCGATCGATCGGCCGCCTGGAGGTCGGGATGCTCGAGCCATGGATTGGATACGACCCCGGGTCCTTTTCGGACGTATACGCCGCCGTACTCGGCCGCCCAGCGCCTGGTGAGCACAATCTGCTGGAACAGCGACTTGGCCCGTTCGAGGATGATGTCCTGTACCAGGGTCGTATTGCGGATGGCGAAGCCGAGGAAGATGCCGGTGAACAAAATCAGCAGTATGGCGGCCAGCGACGCGATGAATATTCGGTAAGCGCGCCGTTCGTCCCTGTCGAGCTTGTCGGTATCCACCAATGCACTCCTCATTCTCAAGTATGACGGAAACGAACAGAAATGCAAGTTGACGGGTTGAAAGCCTGGTGGCTTACGAACGTCGTTCCAGGCTGAAGGCGACGAGGTCCCGGTACGCTTTCGAGCTCTCCAGAGGCGCGATGGCGAGGAATGGTTCCAGCGCTTCTTCCGCCCGGGTCGCGTAGTCGCGCATCCGCCCGGCCATCTGGCTCCTGATGCCCAGGCTCTCCACCTCGGCGCGCACGAATGCGAGTTCGGTTTCGCCGGAGTCGCGGTTGCCGAACATGGAAATGAGCCTTGCGCGCGACGCCGGAGCGCATAGCTCGAAGAGGCGCAGCCGGAACAGCGTCTTCTTGTTTTCCCTGATGTCCGCGCCTACGGGCTTCCCGAGGAGCGCGGGGTCGGCGAACAGCCCCAGCTCGTCGTCCTTTAGCTGGAACAGCACGCCAAGGAGTTCACCCGCGTCCTCGAAGGCGATGCGGATGCCGTCGGGAGCTCCGGCGATCGCGGCTCCAATCGCCAGCGGAAGGCTGAAGGTATAGCGCCCCGTCTTGAATCGGTACAGCTTCAGGATGGCCTCTTCGTCGGGATCGGCAGGGGAATCGCCGAAAGGGTTGACCGAATCTGGGCGTGCGGCGCCGTTGACGACATCCTGCATCTGGGCGATGCCCACGAGGCCGAGTTCCCTGGCCGCTATTCCCGAAACTGCGCGGGCACGGGCCGCGCTTACCGGCAGCCCTGCCAGCAATCGGAATGCGGCGAAGTATGCCAGGTCGCCCGCGCATATGCCCAACGCCTCGCCGTGATGCGCGCAGTCCTCGTAGTCTCCTCGCCGCAAGTTCTCCTCGTACGCCACATGCACCGTAGGGAAGCCGCGGCGCACGCGGTCCCGGTCCATGATGTCGTCATGCACGAGGAGTCCCGACTGGAACAGCTCCATCGCGACGCCTGCCAGAACCAGCGCTTCGTCGTCGTCGCCCTCGGCTGCGCAGCCCTTGGCAAGGTCGTATCCCAGCCGTACCAGGCCGCCGCGCAGCATCTTTCCGCGGGAGCTGAATTCGGCGATCCTCGCCGCAGCTCCCGCACCCAGGTCGCCCGCGACCGCGGCGTACTCGAGCCCGAATTCGTCCATGACGCGTTGAAGGGTTTCCGAAATGCGGCTCTTGGCGGCTGCGAAGTACTCAAGCATTATCAACTCCTTGAATTGCGTATGAGCGGCGGCATCAGCATAGGGGAAATTGGCCGGCCGGGCAACAGATGCGCGCCGTCTGGAGATGGCCGCGACGCGCGTGCTATGATCCCGGGATGACCAACAGGTTCGTCCGCCGCATACGCGAAGGGGATATCGCTACGCCCGAGGCCTTGAAAGCCGAATTCAAGGCCCTGGCCAAGAGCACGCACCCTGACCTGGCGGGGCCCGGGGCCGAGCTCGCGTTCATACGGGTGCGCGAGGACTACGAATCCGCACTGCGCGATTTCGAGCGCCACCGTTTCGGCGATCGCGTCAGGGCCAGCCAACCGGGGCCGGCCGGCGGTGGAGACACGGTCAGGGGCGCCTTCGCCGCCATGGGCTTGCTCCGGAGGAGAGGTTTTCCCAAGTCGCCCAGGCACCGGAAGGAAACCTTGCGTTACGATTACGCCCGCTGGTGCTGCACCCGCGCAATGGCCAGGGCGGACGAACGCGCCGCGGCCGCCTTCGAGCCGTTCGAGCGCTCGATGCTGGAGCTCAAGGCCAGACGGGGAGGCGTGGCCTCCGATGCGTTGCGTTATCTCGATGCGCTCGTCGAGTATGCCGCCATCGGCCTTCCAGAGCTCCGTACCGCCTTGCTCGTCGATTTGGGCAGCCTGCGGACCGATCCCCGGCTGCCAGCCGATGCGCTGGGATTCCTGTCGGTGCTGTCGGCATGGCTTGGAATAGGCACCGCCCTGCCCGTTTGATGGTTACAAGCCGCAACGGCATGGCATTTCGCCGCTCTCTTCTCCTTACGTAGTGGTCGATCACGAGACCAGACCGGAATGTTCGCCTCTGGAAAATATGGAGCGGGGTTGGCTGGAGCGGGGTTGGCTTGAGCGAGGGGTGCGCGCCGGGACTCGCAGGCGCATAGGGACCGAATTGCCTCCGGCCAATGAAGGCGTCGCTCGGGCAGTACCGCCGATAAAAAGAGCGCCCGACCAACGGCTGGGCGCTCCCTCCCCTTTTTTTCGCAGCAAATATTTTTACAGGTTGCCTATCGTAGCGACCATAACGGCCTTTATCGTGTGCAGGCGGTTCTCCGCCTCGTCGAAGACGACCGAGTGGCGGCTGCGGAACAGCTCGTCGGAGACTTCCATCTCGGAGAGGCCGTATTTCTTGAAAGTGTCCTTGCCCACGTCGGTTTCCTGGTCGTGGAACGCTGGCAGGCAGTGGAGGAAGATGCAGCCGGGGTTGCCGGTCTTTTTCACGAAGTCCATGGTGACGCGGTAGGCCTGCAGTTGCTTGATGCGCTCCTCGAACTTGGCTTCCTCGCCCATGGAGACCCATACGTCGGTATACAAGACGTCGGCGCCCTTGAGCGCCTCGTCGACCTTGCCGATGTCGAAGAACTCGATCTTGCCACCGGTAGCGGCCGCGACCTTTTTCATCTCGGCGGTGAGCCCCTCGTTGGGCCACAGTTCCTTGGGGGCAAGCGCGACGAAGTGGAGGCCCATCTTCGCCGACCCTATCATGAGCGCATTGCCCATGTTGTTGCGTGCGTCGCCGCAGTAAACCATCTTGACCTTGGACAGCGGCTTGGCTACGTGCTCTTCTATGGTAAGCAGGTCGGCGAGGATCTGGGTGGGGTGGTCGTCGTCGGTCAGGCCGTTCCACACCGGGACGCCGGCGTACCTGGCGAGGTCGGTGACGAGCTTCTGCGAGAAGCCGCGGTACTGGATGCCGTCGTACATTCGCCCCAGGACCTTGGCTGTGTCCTCGACCGATTCCTTCTTGCCCATCTGGCTGTTCGTCAGGAAGGTGGCGTTTCCGCCCTCGTCCCAGCAGGCTGTCTCGAAGGCGCAACGGGTGCGGGTGCTGGCCTTGTCGAAGATGAGGACTATGTTCTTGCGCTCGAGGAGGTTCCCGCGGATGCCCGATCGCTTCTTGGCCTTGAGGTCAGCGGACAGGTCGAGCATATAGCGGATCTCTTCAGTGCTGAAATCCTTGAGGGTCAGGAAGCTTCTTCCTTTGAGATTGACGGGCATTGATATCCTCCTGGGGTGATCGTTGCTTTCATGGACGGTGCGGCGCCAGGCGCCGTTCAAGGTCGGCACCAGGCGCTTCCGTCATGCGTTTGCGGTATAGCATCGGCGCCGCGTGAGGTCAAGTGTTGGCTCGTATCCACCTTGACCGCATAAAAATACTGGTGCTGCGAACTCGTCCTTGCTCTCTGAATTGAAGCATGTTACTATGTTTCATATAGGATATATCCTATATTGATAACCATTTGAAGGAGCTGCCATGATAACGAAAATCGACCATATCGAGATAATCGTCAACGACGTAAAGCGCCATGTAGAGTTCTACCAGAAGCTGGGCTTCAAGCTCCTGACCTGGACCGACCACCACGGCGGCTCGGCCGAGGTCCAGCTGCCGGGCGATAACCAGCCCGTCATCGAGTTTCACACTGTCCTGGACGAGGAGAACATCGGCGTCAACCACATCGCCTTCCAGGCCGACGATGTCGTGGCGACCCACGGCGAACTGACCGCGGACGGGATCCACTTCGACGCCGAGCCGTACCGCAATCGGCACACCGGCCGCGGCAACGCGCGTTTCAGGGATCCCGATGGCTGGAGGCTCCAGCTATGCGACGCCAAGCGCAAGGAGCCGGAGAAGGGCGTCGAAGAGAAGGACGTCGTGGCGAAGCTGTAGACCGGCTCCATCGAGGCACAGACCGCAGGCTATCTACTTCCCGTCAGTACCTTCGGTCTTGTGTCCGGTCAGCGTGTAGAGGAAGCGCTTTATCTTCTGCGTCGGCGTTTTCTCGAAGGGCTCGTGGTGTATGACCACCTTTGAAACCTTGCTGAAGGCGGCGAGGCCGGAGTTGACTTCCTTGCGCACGAATTCAAGCATCTCTTCGGAGGCCCGCTCGAAATCCTCGACGCTGTCCTTTGTCCTGGCCTTGAGGTCGTCGATGACCTCCTGCTTGAGCTGGACGAGGGCCGTCAGCCCGGTCCCTTCGCTGACTACGAGCGACTCAGCGACGTAGGCTGACTTGTTGATCATAGCCTCGATTTCCTCGGGGTAGATGTTTTCGCCCGAGGAACCAAGGATCATCGTCTTGAGCCTGCCGCGGATGTAGAGTCGGCCCTTCCCGTCGAAGATGCCCAGGTCGCCGGTGCGGAACCAGCCGTCCTCGGTGAACACTTCCTTCGTTTTTTCGGGGTCCTTGTAGTAACCCTTCATCACGTTGGGCCCGCGGGCCTGTATCTCCCCCTCGCCGGTGTCGGGCTTTGGATCGGCAATGCGCAGCTCGACGCCTTTGAGAGCGGGACCGGTGGAGCGCAGGTGCGTCCTGAACGGCCCGCAACCCGCGAGA
Source organism: Spirochaetae bacterium HGW-Spirochaetae-7 (assembly GCA_002839245.1). Classification (GTDB taxonomy): domain Bacteria; phylum Spirochaetota; class Spirochaetia; order Treponematales; family UBA12059; genus SZUA-370. The sequence continues at coordinate 6,516 of PGXR01000108.1, forward strand.
AGGGGAGCCGTCTCGGTCAGGCCGTAGCCTATGGCGTAGGGGAAATGCGCCTGGAGGAGGAAAGCCTCGACGTCCGGCGCCACTCCCGAGCCGCCGATGCCGAAGAAGCGGATACGCCCACCGAAAGTCTTCATGAGCTTGATGCCAGCGAGCCGGTGAAGCAGGGGACGGAGGGCCTCGTGCTTGTACAGTCCCATTTTCTGCAGCGTCGGAAGCACGCTGGCGCGGTATATCTTCTCGATGATCAGCGGCACCGACAGCATTATCGTCGGCCTGATCTTCTTGAGCGCGGGCAGCAGTACCGACGCGACCGGCGGCTTGTCCAGGTACCAGTTCGAGGAACCCTGAGTGACGCCGTTGATAAGGCCCAGCGTGCACTCGTAGGTGTGCGCCAGCGGGAGGATGGACAGCAGCTTGTCGATGCGGTGCATCCGTATGATGCTCCTGGTAGCGATGACGTTGGAAACGAGGTTCTTGTGCGACAGCATCACGCCCTTGGAATTGCCGGTGGTGCCGGAGGTATAGAGGATGGCCGCGAGAGAATCCTCCGGAACCGGAGGGAAGGCCGCGGACGGGCTCGCCCCGGCAGCGGCCGAGCGAGCCTCGGGCGAAGCGAGCGACTCGATGGCTATGGTCGGCCCCTTGTATACACCGACTTTTGGCGCCATCTTACCGGATACGACGATGGCCCTGGCTTCCGAATGGGCTATGATGTTGGCGATCTGATCAGGGTTGAAGTCGGTAAGTATGGGCACGACCACATAACCCGCGGCGGAAGCGCCGAAGTAGGCGATGCCCCATTCGGGCCTGTTCTCCGACAGGATTACCACGCGGTCTCCCTTTTTCAAGCCCGCTGCGGCGAGCCGGCCGGCGAAGACGGCGGCGAGGGGGCCCAAGTCCTTGTAGTGCACTATGGTCGTACCGTCGACGGTTCCGAGCGCGGGTCGCTCGGCATAGGAGGCCGTACTCTGGAGGAGGACATCACGAAGCGTAAGGTTGGCTAGTTTGTACACGGTTACCTTTCTGAAGGCCCGGTCGGGGCCGATACTAGGCAGAATCAATCCCGGATTAGACAAGATTGCCGGCTGGAAGTTGCGGAGCTGGCCAGGAATTCTACGCCGGACAACCATCACGAAGTAGTTTAAGGATAACCCGGAAAGCGGGAACGGGCCAGAGGAATTTGCAGCACAAATTAGAGTCGAGGCGTGGGAAATACCCACTTGAAAAGCTTTGGGAAACCGATTACTTTCAAGGAAGAGGTACCTAATGCCTAACGTAATCCGCGTAGCGGAAAATTTCATCGAGGTAGCCACCAGGTCCATTGATAGTCGCAATCGGCTTTCCATTACAGAAGCAGCGAATTCTATGCACAAGAGGATTACTCGTTTCAGGATATTCCAGGGTTCCGACGGGGATGTCCTGCTTCGTCCGGTGATTGAAGTCCCTGTACAGGAGCTATGGCTCCATCAGAATCCGCAGGCTCGTGAAATGGTCGTTTCGGGTATTCGGGAATCTGCCGAAGGCAAAGCAAGAAATCTGGATGATTCACTCCTGGCTACGCCGGACGAATAGGCGTGGAATATTCGATACGGATCACCGCTACGGCAGAGGCACAGCTTTTAGCTCTGAAAAATGATGGCGGGCTGGTGAAGCGATACAAAGCGGTCTCCAAAGCGATTCGTCTTCTCGCGGCCGATCCCCGGCATCCCGGCCTCAAGACCCATAAATATGAAAGCCTGATTGGGGAAAAAGGAGAGGATATATTCGAGGCGTATGCCGAGCAGAACACGCCAGCCGCGTACAGGTTATTCTGGCATTACGGCCCAGAAAAAGAATGGATCACCATTGTGGCCATTACCCCACATCCCTGAAAAAAATCGGGGATGAAGGGCCGCTTGCATGAAAAGAGCCGCGAAACTACACTGAACCCATGGAACTGAACCCGGACCAGACTGAAGCCATCATTACGCTCCTGCATGACGACCCGCGGATTACCGCGCTCTATCTTCTGGGCAGCGCAGTCAGCGGTACCATGCGCGCCGACAGCGATATCGATCTGGCCATCCTTCCCGCGCAGGGCTGTACACTGGGTTCCCTTGAGCGAGCCGAGCTTACTGGCAACCTTGCCTACGCCGTTGGCAGGGAGGTAGACCTGGGTCTTGTCTCCTCGCGGAACTTGGTCTATTCCCGAGAAGCCCTTCTTACCGGGCGCTTGCTCTATACCCGCGATCGCTACTACACCGAGCTGATGGCGGCAAGCCTTATGGGCATGTACGACCGCTTCCAGGGAGAACGCAAGGAGTTGATGGATGCCTATAGAATTTGATGATGTAGCCGTGAACAAGGCTTCCATCATCGAGCGGTCCATCAAGAGAATGCTTGAGGAGTATGCCGCAGACCCAAAGCTGTCCGATTTTACCCATATCGACGCGTTGACTCTCAATCTCGAACGGGCATGCCAGGCAGCCATCGATCTGGCCTTTCATCGATGTTTGCTGCGGAAACTGGGAATGCCCCAGACGAGCTCCGACGCGTTCCGGTTGCTGGAGAGGTCAGGGCTTATAAAGAAGGAAACAGCCCAAAAAATGACGGCCATGGTTGGCTTTCGCAATGTGGCCATCCATGAGTACCAGATCCTGGATATGGATGTCCTGCGCGCCATAGCCGGCGGTGGATGGAGGTCTTTGGTTCAGTATCTGGAAGACCTGGGGCTACGGATTCGACCGCTGTAAGTTTTTTTTGTTATCTAAAAATCCTTCATCGCGGAGCACGCAGAACGATGCACCAGAGGCTGCCTCGCCTCGCGCATTCCTTACGCAAAAGCGCTGGGCGACAAGATCACCTCGATACCATGGTGGGCAATATAAATGGACCCCGTGCCGATACTATTGTGGGGCCTGTTTCCAATGTGGAGGCGGGCTCTTTATGGTGTATACTATCGTAGAGTATCCCGTACCCATCGGAGAATAGCATGAGCCGACCTACCCCGACCGCCATTTTCGGAAAACGCCTCGCCATAGCCCTGTTTCTTGCCTTGTTCGGGGTGGGGGGAGTGTGGGGGGTGGATTATGTGTGGACTGGTGCCTCAGGTGGTGGCGATGATACAACGTGGGCGGATATTAATAATTGGGGCGGCGTGGGTTTTCCGATACCCGGAGATACGGCAACATTCAATGCGACCGGCGTTCCCGGATCGATAACCATCACCGGGGTGGCTATTTCCTGCGATTCGATTACGATAAGTAATGCTGCGTGGAACATCACTATTACACCAGTAATCACCGTAACAAACCTTAACATCACTTTAGGAAGCGTAACTTTCAGTGATATTCTCACCGTAGGCGGCACGACGAGCAATTCGGGCACCATCACCCTGGGGACCGCGGCAGCGACGTTCACGGGTCTGGTTACGAACACCGGCACGATCACAGGCGGCACGGGACTTGTCACGCTGAGCGGCGGCATCGGCGGAGCG
>PGXR01000109.1 GCA_002839245.1 Spirochaetae bacterium HGW-Spirochaetae-7
CCAGCGTCTACAAATCCTTTATCGACCTGGAGCCGACTACGGGAGATGCGGATTACCGCAGCAACCTGGGCGAAAGTGACCGCACGTACTTCGTGCAGTTCTTTGCCGCGTCATACGGAATAGATATCGAATATTTCAACGAGCTCTACGGGGACGCGGTGTATATTGGACTAATCACCATAAACTTTTACTGACCCTGGATCAAGGTTTCGCAAGCGGGCAGTACTATTCTTGTATATCAGCAACTTCTGATAATGTATATTCTGTCTACCAAACGATGCTGAAACGTTGGTTTAGGACATCGCCAATAATTGCATGCTCTAGTATGTTTTTCAGTCCTTGTTTACGACGAATTGCCTGTAGCAGTCGAAGTAACGCTGGCGTGAGCCATCAGCAGCCTTGGCGAATTGTTCGACGCGGCGTACTGCGATACGCGCTTCACGTATCGGAATGCCGCTGGCTTTCTCGAACAGCGCTGACAGGCCGTATTCCCGCTTGCCGGTGAACGGCAACAGCAATTCAACGGTAGTTGCGCCGCAGTCTATGGCGGATCCGGCAAGCTGGGGAATTCCGTTTGTGGCCACGACGAGCCTTGAGGCGAGATCGGCCGGTATGATTCCTGAATCCAGTACATCAATGGCGAAACGTGATCCCCAGTGTACCGAGGACAATGAAGGAAACTTAATCCCGGCTGTGCATTCCAGGAATTCGAAGGACAGCACCTGCATTTCGACGTGCAGATGGGCATTCGCAGTAGCTATGCAGGAATCGAGAGGAGATGAAGGCATGCCCGTCAGGATAGCTGCGCCATAGTCGTCGGCGGATTCGAAGCCTAGCGACAGCGGCTCTGAAATCTCCAGCCGGGGCATGGGATTGAATCCCTGGGAAAAAGCGACCGGCAAGCCGGCACGTTCGAACGCTGAACACAGCATCGAGTGCACTTCATGGTGCGCGAAGAAAGCCGCCCTGCCGTTCTTCGAATAGTTGAAAAGCAGCCGGTGCCTGGTTCCGGAAAGTGGAGCCTGGCGGGCAACGATGCCTGACGGCAGGCCTTCAAGTCCGCCTGCCTTGTCTGGCATTTCGGCTTCCAGCTTCTTGATACGTTCGATGATATTGGCGCCATCAGACAGCGTTGAATCGTCGGAGCATGATCCGCAAGGAACTCCACACGGATCGACACAACCTTCCGTAAGGATCGATTGCAGCGCCCTGTCACGCTCCTTGAGGAGAAAGCCGCGTGATACGCGCAGGGAAACGTCTGACCAGGGAAGCCTTTCATCAGTAGCACGCTCGGCTATGCAGGCGTCGGCACCGAATTCCCCAGAGGCGAGCGCCTTGTCCCAGGCCGACTTGTTGAAGAGGTCGTCCCAGGCATCAAACCTTGCGCCGCTTCTGTATGCCGCGACAAGAAGATCCCCTACCCTTTCGTCTCCCCTGGCAACGATGCCTTCAAGCCAGGACAGGAACGGCGCATGGTAAGATACCTTGACCCGTTTGTCGTTCCTGAACGAATCCTTTATCTTGTATACCTTGGCTGCTGCGTCCGCAGGGGAAAGCTGGGCGCTCCATTGGAACGGCGTGTGCGGCTTCGGAACGAAGGTCGCGATGGTGACGTTTACCCTTATTGCCTGGGCTATTGCCGAAATTTCCCGGATAAACGCAATTATGGCGTCTTCTTCACTTAGTTCGGCGGACGGAAGCGGCAAGCCTATCATGAAATAGAATTTCGCTACGCGGTAGCCGCGCTTTTCAGCTTCCAGAAGGATCGACTGTATCTTCTCGAGTCCTACGCGCTTGTTGAGCGTCATCTGCCATTGCTCGAGCGGCGTTTCAACCGCGAACGTGAGCCCGCTCTTGCGCGTACCTGAAATGTCCTCTATCAGCTCGAGTGGAAACGACTCTACCTTGAGCGATGGCAGCTGAAACGAGACGCCTTCGGCGGCCCATTTCCTGTCCAGGTACGACACGAGTCCGGCAATGCCCGGATAGTCGCCGCTGGAAAGCGATGACAGGCTTATCTCCCGGTGTCCTGCTACCCGAACCTGGGTTTCAACATCTTCGAGGATTCGATCCACTGAACGCAGGCGTCGAGGCCGGTAGAAATAGCCTGCGTGGCAAAACCTGCAGCCGTTGGGGCAGCCGCGCATGATCTCTACGACGCCATGATCCTGGATGGGCTTGACGACTGGAGTCGGAAACGCATGGCGATAGGCTGCGGTCGAAAAATCGTCATAGATGCTCCGTACCGTTCTTTTGCCCGGTATCCACATCGCGGGTTCGGCGCACATGGCCGCGACAAGTTCGGATTTGCCTGAGCCGGCAAGCTTCATGACGCGTAACTTGGCGGCAAGCTCGAAAAAACTGTCTTCCGCCTCACCTATCCACACGGCGTCAAATATCTTTGCGTAAGGCGCGGGGTTTGTTATTGCTGGTCCGCCAGCTATGACGATTGGATGGTTGTTTCCCCGTTCAGCCTTGTACAATGGGATTGCCGAAATATCAAGAATGGCCAGTATGTTCGTTGCGGCCAGTTCGTAACCTATAGTGAAGGCCAGAACGTCAAAGTCGGCGACCGGCGTCCCGGTCTCGAGCGTATACAACGGTGTACCGCTTGTTCTGAGCAACGACTCGTAATCGAGCGCCACGGAGAAGACCCTTTCGCAGGCTACCCCTTCGAGGGCGTTGAGCCTGGAGTACAGGATCCGCATGGCGTTGTTTGCCATGCCTATTTCGTACAGGTCGGGGAAGCACAGCGCTACGCGCAGGTCCGCTTCGACCTTGACGGTCGATCCGTTTTCGCCCCCGAGGTAACGCGCAGGTTTCAGTATTCCCGGAAGCTCAGACTTGAATATCTTGCACGGATCTATTCTTTTCACGAATCGAACTTCCTGGCGCCGATGCCTAGCGATATGCCAACGCCTATGCAGATGGCCCACAGGGAAGATCCGCCATAGGAAAGGAAGAGCAACGGTATGCCTGTGATAGGCATGACCCCCATGGCCATACCCGCGTTGATTGTAAAATGGAAAAGCAATATCCCGAATATGCCGGCTACAAAGGAAGTACAGGAAACGGAACGTATGCTTCGGATCGAAAAAACAAGGCGCAACAGGATGTAGAAGAACAGGGAAAAAATTACGATGCCGCCGAGGAATCCCAGTTCCTCCGAGATGATGCTGAAGATGAAATCCGTGCTCTGCTGAGGAAGGTATCGGTAGTGGCTCTGCGTACCCTGGAGGAACCCTTTGCCGGAAATACCTCCCGAGCCTATGGCCGTGATTGACTGCAGTATGTTCCATCCCGATCCCAGTGGATCAACGCTCGGATCGAGGAACACGACGAGACGCATGACCTGATAGTCCTTCAGCATGCGCTGCCCGACGATTGACGCGCCAAGCCCAATGAAGAACATCATGGATACGTACGCTGTCCAGTAGTAGTAGTTCTTTTTGAAGAATCGGTAGCCGAGCAACGACAGGGCTAGGGTCGATATGATTACTAGAAGCGTGAAATAGATATACGGCGGTTCGTACAGGATGCGGAGCAGGATGGAAGGTTTCGCGACGATTATCCGTTGCCAGAGCGGCATGATGGTCATGACGATGGCGATGCCTCCTGACACGATGAAGAACAGCAGGTAGCGCCTGTTGATGCCGCCGACGTACGCCATGGCAAGGTATAGAGGGATGAATACGAGCGCCGTGCCGAAGTCGGGCTGCAACAGTATCAGGCCCATCGGTAGGCCAACGATCGCGAAGGACAGGACAAATCGCCTGAAGGTCGATGGCTCGTGGAGGCTGTTTTCAAGGTAGCGGGCAAGCATCAGCGCGGTAGCAATTTTCATGAACTCGGAAGGCTGGATTCCATAGTCTCCGATTATTCCCAGCCAGGACCGCGATCCGTTGACCACCTTTCCGAAAAACCTGGTGAAGACGAGCGACGCGGCAAAGAAGGCATAGATGAACGGCACGTAGTCGGATATCCGCTTCATGTCGAGCATGACGGAAGCCAGTAGCAAAGCGAGCCCTGAAACCACCCAGACGACCTGCTTGGCATACTCGGTCGATACTATGTCGCCCGCGCTCGTGACGCCGGAAGAGTAGATAAAAAGAATTCCTATGGTCATCAGGATGGAAATGGCGATGACGATCGTCCAGTCGAGCGATTTTACCAGCTTCTTGATCGCCGCCATCATTCTACCCTCGCGCCGGCGACTATTGTCCTGCCCAGTAGCCCGAGCTTGCCGGCGGCTTCTTCGTACGTCTGCCCCGCGAAATACCCCTGGAGCACGATGTTGGTCGCGTAGGGCGCCCACCATTCCCAAGGGTTGCTCGCTTCTATCATGGCAACGACGACTATCGATTCATCCGTATTGACAGCGTCGGCGGGGCCGTAGCCGACAAACCACGAGTGCCATCGATCAGCAAGGCCGACTTCCGCGGTACCGGTCTTGCCAGCCACCAGTACGGCTTTAGTGCTGAGCGGATAGTGCGCGGTGCCCACCGAGATGACTCCGCGAAGGTACTCCTGCGTTTTCTGGAAAGTCTCCTTCGAGATGCTCGACGCGACAAGGATCTCCGGAGCGGTCTTCGTCACTATCGACCCGTCTCGAGGATCGCGGACTTCCTTGAGGAGATGCGGCTTGTAAATCACGCCTTCGTTGACGACCATGGCCATCATGTTGGCCAGCTGCAGCGGAGTGACGAGCAGATAACCTTGGCCGATGGCCATGTTGAGGGTATCGCCTCCAAGCCATTTCTCATGGAATCGCCGTTCCTTCCATTGGGGCGATGGAACGAAGCCCGCGACTTCGCCTGGAAGGTCGATGCCGGTCAGCTGTCCGAAGCCGAATTCCCTCGAATACGAGACGATGCGCTCTATGCCGAGCCTGTCCCGCCCAACTTCCCAGAAGTAGACGTCGCATGACTGCGCGAGGGCTCCGGCGAGGTCCAGCCTGCCATGGCCAGGCGTCCGTATCCAGCACCTGAAGACGCGGTCGCCGTAATTGATCTCGCCGGTGCAGAGGATCTTCTCGTCGAGCGGTATTGCCTTTTCTTCGATTATTCCGGTGGTCATGATTGTCTTGAAAGTTGACGCGGGAGGATAGCTTGACTGTATGGTACGCTGTATCAGAGGCATTCGGGGGTCGGCGAGCAGCCTGGCATACTCGTTGTTGCCGCCTTTCTCTACGATGGTGTTGGCGTTGAAAGAAGGATACGATACCAGGGCGAGTATCTCGCCGGTAGCCGGTTTCAGGACGACTATGGATCCTATGCGTTCTCCGAGAGCCTTCTCCGCGAGGATCTGCGTAGCCCGGTCGATGGTCAGGACGATGTTCTTGCCCATCAGCGGCGCCTCGACGTCCTGGGAGACGGGAGCCATACGCCGGCCTCTGACATCGACCGTCTTGAACTGCCGGCCATCCTTGCCTCGGAGAAGGCTGTCATACTGCCGCTCGAGGCCAGCTTTGCCTATGATGTCGCCGGACTGGTAGCCCTTGTTGTAGTATATTTTCAGCTCTTCGCGTGAAATATCGCCAACGTATCCGATAATGTGAGAAAAGCTGCCCGATTCGAGATAATTTCGTTTCGGCCTAGAATACCATGATACGCCGGGGAATTCGTCCATGCGCTCGGCGATCCTGAATATTACGTCCTGGCTGACGGACGATGCGATTTCGACGGGCTGAAAAAGACGGTAGTAATTGGGGGACACCAGGCGGCGTATCTCGTCCAAGGGTTCATCGAGGGCAAGAGCAAGCCTGGAGAATACGGTATCGCGCATTTCCGGAGGTATCTCCGCAGGTACGACTACAAGGGCGAACGAATCGACGTTGAGCACGAGCGGCAGGTTGTAGTTCCTGTCGTAAATTTCTCCGCGCTGGGCGGGAAGCTTCTCGATCTGCCTGGAAATGGTCATGGCTTTTCTCTGGTACTCGACGCCGCGGATGACCTGCAGATAGAAGAGATACGCGGTATAGGATACGAAAATAAAAGTGGCCAGCACTACGAGCGTTGCGAACTTCAGGCTTTCGCTGCCCTTCGAGCCTTCCGAATAATCGCTCATTGGTGAGTTTCCGACGGGATGATGAACCTGTCGAGCGGACCGATGATCAGGAAGAGAACGGGCGCGGCTACGGCGTTGTACGCTGCCTCAATCCACAGGACGCTGCCGGCCAAATCGTACGCGAGTATCTTGCCGGAGAAAAAGGCCGACAGGAGAAAAAGGTACAGTGCCTTGACTATTGTCGCGACCAGGCCGAAAAGCGCCGGCATGAGCATCCTGTCGATATAGAATTTTCCGGACAGCAGGTTGGCCAGCCATGCGACGGCGACCTTGATGAATGCGTTAAGGCCAAGCGGGCCCGCGCTTATGCCGTCCTGCAGAAGCCCGGCGGCAAAGCCGACCGATTGCCCCTGGAGCCCCGGGCTCTTGAATGCCAGGTACACGATGAAGAGTAGCGACAGATCGGGGACGACCGAGCGTATCGCTATATAGTCGAGCCAGGTCGACTGCAGGATGATCATGAGGACCACGATGCCGAACGATACAAGCCAGCGTCGCACCATCGATTATTCCGTTCCTGTCGAGGCGTTGGATTCGCCGTGTACTATGAACACGTATTCGATTCGGCCGAAATCGACGATCGGTTCCATCTCGAGCTCGAGTGAAGTCAGGTAGTCGAGATCCCTCAGCTTGGTTATTCGTCCGACGCTGATGCCCTGCGGATAAATGGATTGCAGGCCGCTCGTCGTGACGAGGTCGCCATACTGGATCTCATCCTTGGCCCGTTTTTTCACGTATCGTATTATTATCGGGGATTCGGCCGTACCGGATCCGACAGACAGCCCGTCATACCTTGAACGCTCGAGGCGTACCGCGACGAAGGCCGAAGTATCGAAAATCGGCGATACTATGCAGCTTGACCTGCCGACTTCTATCACCCTTCCGACGAGGCCTTCGACGCCATCCTGATATGCGACGACTGCCTGGTTCTTGACAATTCCCTGAGCCGCGCCCTTGTCCAGGACGAAGGTCGAATAAAGGTTCTCCGGATCCTTCGCGATTATCTTTGCTGCGACTGACGTGTAGGCGGTCTCGAGCGAAAAGCCAAGCTGGGTCTTGAGCCGCTCGTTCTCTCGTACGAGATCTGCATAGCTCCGTTCAAGGTTGCCGAGTTTCTCGACGCGGGCGAGCAATTCGCTGTGGCTTTGCTCGAGCCTGCGCAGTTCGGCGATGCTGTTCACGGTTTCAGCCAAGAAACTTCCTACGGAGTCGAAACCGCGCTGGAAGAAAGACAGGACAGACAAGCCGACGCGCTCAGGAATTCCGGCAAGGCTGCGCGTCGAGACGATGAGCGTTATGAGTGATATTGCCAGCAGCAGAGCGGAGCCCATCGTTCGGCGCGCCGCTCCCTTGTTGCGATATGCCATGCTGGGCTATAGGTTCATCTTGCTGGCGGACCCAAACGAGATGTCCGTACCGCGGATGGCTTCAAAATACTTGCCGGCTCCGATCGCGACACATTCCAGGGGCCTCTCCGCCAGGATTACCGGGACGCCGGTCTCCTTGGCGATGAGGCGCGGCAACCCTTTGAGGAGCGAGCCGCCGCCTGCCATGACGATGCCGCGTTCGATGATGTCCGCAGCCAGTTCCGGCGGCGTCTGGCCGAGCGTCTTCTTTATTTCCTCGACGATCTGGTTAACCGGCTCCTGCAACGCCTCGCGCACCTCTACCGAGTCGATCTCCAGCCTGCGCGGAAGGCCGGTGATGGCATCGGTACCCTTGATTTCCACCTTCTCGATCACCTTGTCGGGACTGGCGTTGCCTATTTCTATCTTGAGTTTCTCAGCCGTCTGTTCGCCTATGATGAGGTTATGGGCTGCCCGGATATGCTTGATGATGGCTGCGTCGAATTCGTCTCCACCTACTCGAATGGCGTTGGTGACGACCAGGTCCTTGAGAGAAATAACCGATATCTCGGTCGTGCCCCCGCCGATATCGCAGATCATGTGACCCGCGGGTTCGTGTATCGGGATGTCGGAGCCTATGGCGGCTGCCAATGATTCTGGCAGCACCTCCACCTCGCGCGCACCGGCCTTGTAGGCGGCTTCGATCACCGCTCGGCGTTCGACTTCGGTGATGCACGTCGGTATGCCTATCACCATGCGGGGCTTGATGAACCAGCGTCGGGGTATGACCTTCTGGATGAAGTACTTTATCATCTTTTCGGTCGTGTCCGGATCTGCAATGACGCCATCCCGCAGAGGGCGTATGGCGATTATGTTCCCGGGTGTCTTCCAGAGCATCCGCTTGGCTTCAGAGCCTACCGCGATGACGCGCCTCGTGCCGCGCTCGACGGCGACGACCGAAGGCTCGTTTATGACTATTCCCTTGCCGCGCACATAGATGAGCGTATTGCAGGTGCCGAGGTCTATTCCGATGTCCATCGAAAGCGAGTCGAACAGTTTCCATTTTTTCACGTTGAATGCTCCTTGGGAGTGGGTCTAAGAACGTTCTGACAGCTTCTGTCGTGCGCCGGGATGCATCGGATCTATCGAAACGGCCTTGCGCCAGGCCGCTCGAGCCTTGATCGGGTCACCTGTATCCAAAAGTACTAATCCCTCGTAAAACCATGCGTCGGCGGATTGAGGGTTCTTTTCCTTTATGGCCTCATACCGTGCCATCGCTTCCGTGAACCGGCCGGCCTTGCGGTACGATTCTCCGAGCATGAAATTGCACCGTTCCGCCAGGTATTCGTCAGCCGTCGTCGACAAGGCGGCCAGAGCCAACTCCTCCGAACGCGCCTGGTTGCCCGCAGATCCGTTGGCGACGGCTGCTGCCAGCATCAACTCGGGCGAACCGGGCTTGGCTGTCATTGCCTTCTCAAAAAACGCGATGCTTTCCTGTGTCTGTCCAATGCCCTGGGCCGCCAGCGCAAGATATTCCCACGTATCCGCCGCAGTATAGCCCGCACCGGAAGCTTCGCGAAGGTACGTCATGGTTTCGTCCCAGTAATCCTGCCCCTTGTGGAAATAGGCTTTCCCGAGCACGTACATCGCCTGAGGACGCAATGGAGCCTTTGGATCGAGCAGGGCCTTCCTGATAGAAAAAACAGCCGTATCCATCAAGGTGGATCGTTTTTCACCGTCGATTTCCGCCAAGCCAAGATAAAATGAGGACATGCCTTTGAAAACTAACCGGAATGAGTCAAGCGGATCATCCTGGAGAGCCAGGTCGCAGGCTGCGGAAATCCCCGAATAATCCTTTGTCAGCCACAGCTGGACCAGTTCCTGCTGTGACGCGACGGGTATATCACGGTCCCTGGCGATGCGGAGGATCGCGTAGACCGTACCCGAGATTGCCAGCATAGCGACAAGCGCTATTAAGCCTACAACGACGACTCTCCGGCGCCTTAGTTTCTTGAGGTATGGATCAGAGTTGCGCGTTCGTGCGTGGGAATAATCGTTCATACAATCGATAATTGTTGTATCACGGCCAGACTGTCATAGTCAATTAAAGCAAGAAAAGGGACGAACCTGTAAGCCGGGTTCTGTACCGCTTGCGCGGTGGCCGCCATCCATCTTGATGGAAGATCGCTCTTCCATTTTCGCGACCTACCCGCGGGATCGCGAACGCCCGAAGGCGCCCGCGCTGCGCGAACCGCGCACCCGCTGTTCGGTCTTGCTCGCGACGAGGCTTGCCGTGCCATCCGCGTTGCCGCGGACGCGGTGGGCTCTTACCCCACCTTTTCACCCTTACCGACACCTTGCGGCACCGGCGGTTCGCTTTCTGTTGCGCTGTCTGTCATCGGATCGTCTCCAATCCGATGC
>PGXR01000110.1 GCA_002839245.1 Spirochaetae bacterium HGW-Spirochaetae-7
ATGATGTCAGGCTCGATCAGGAAGGCCGTATAGCATGGCATCGACTATCAACAAGGCCGCCAAGGGGCGCAAGGTACTCATTCCGCTCGTCGCGGTAGCGCTGGGCTTCGTGCTCGGATCCATCGTGGTGCTGCTGACGGGGAAAAACCCGCTGCTCATGTTCAACGCCATCATAAGGGGGCTCACGGGCATCGACGTCTCCGGGGGCGGCTTCAATCCGCGGCACATAGGCGAGCTGGTAATACAGGCCATGCCCATCATCCTCACCGGCCTGTCCGTGGGCTTCGCCTTCCGTACCGGGCTATTCAACATCGGGGCCGAAGGCCAGTTGATGATGGGCTCCCTCGCGGCGACAGCCGTCGCCTTGACGGTCAAGGCCCCCGCGTTCATACACGTGCCGCTAATAATGGTCGCCGGCATGAGCGCCGGCGCCGCATGGGGAGCCATCCCCGGTTTCCTCAAGGCGCGGTTCAACGTCCACGAGGTGGTCGTCACCATCATGCTCAACTATACTGCCCTCCATATAAACAACTGGACCATCCTCAACGTCTTCAAGTCCGTCGACAGGGTCAAGACGGCAGAATTCCCGGTTACCGCGCTACTCAAGGACCAGTGGCTGGCGGATTTGACCAACGGGTCGCGCCTCAACTGGGGCTTCGTACCGGTCGTGCTGGCGATCATCGCCTTCTGGTTCATCCTGGAGAAGACGACCTTCGGCTTCAGCCTCCGGGCGGTCGGGTTCAACAAGGACGGCGCCAAGTACGCGGGCATGAAAGTAAACCGTAACATCGTGATGTCGATGGTCATCGCCGGCGCCTTCGCGGGCCTCGCCGGCGCCATCATCACGACAGGAACGTTCAGCTTCGGGCGTACCCTGTCATCGGCCGAGGGCTACGGCTTCGACGGCATAGCCGTCGCGCTCGTAGGCATGACCCAGGCACCCGGCATCCTCCTGGCGGGCCTCCTTTTCGGCGTCCTCAAATCGGCAGGCCCCCTGATGCAGTCAGCGGGTATTCCCCGCGAGATAGGCGGAATCATCCAGGCCTCGATCGTCATGTTCGTGGCCATGAAGCTCGGGATAGAGCGCATCCTCGACCTTGCCAAGAGCAAGCTCTCACGAAAATCCGCCCAGGCAGCACTGGACGATACCGAGGAGGCGAGGGTATGAGCATCCGATTGATTCTGGAAATGTTCCCCATAGCGCTCATGTTTGCCGCGCCCCTTGTCATGGCCGCCCTGGGGGGCCTCTTCAGCGAGCGTGCCGGCATCGTCAACATAGCGCTCGAGGGCATCATGATGGTCGGCGCCTTCGCCGGAGCCTCGGTGACCGTCGTGCTTGAACCCCTGACTCCGCTGGCGCCCTGGATAGGGCTGTTCGCCGGCGTCGCGGCGGGCATGCTGTTTTCGCTCCTGCACGCCTTCGCCAGCATCAACCTCAAGGCGGACCAGGTGATTTCGGGTACCGCCCTCAACATCCTCGCCGGCGGAATGACGGTCTACCTGTGCCAGATATTTTTCAACCAGCAGCGCACCCGCGCCTTCAGCTCGGGACTTCGGAAGATTACCGTACCGTTGCTCGAGAAGATACCGGTCATAGGGCGGATACTTTTCAGGGAAATCTATCCGACCTTCTACGTCGCCATGGCGCTGGTAGTGCTGACCTGGTTCGTCGTATTCAAGACGCCGTTCGGGCTTCGGCTCCGTTCCTGCGGCGAGCATCCGCAGGCGGCTGCCTCGATGGGCATAAACGTGTACGCCATACGGTACGCCGGCGTCGTCATCTCCGGCGCTCTCGCTGGACTCGCCGGAGCGACAATGGTGCTTACCCAGGACATCCAGTACACGGTAACGTCGGTGCATGGCGCTGGTTTCATCGCGCTGGCATCGCTCGTCTTCGGCAAGTGGAATCCCTGGGGCGTACTCGGCGCCGGTCTTTTCTTCGGCTTCGCCCAGATCCTGGCTTACTACGCCAAAGACATCGTTTTCCTCGCCGCATTGCCGCAGGAGATGTTCTACATGCTGCCGTACGTTCTGACTATCGTGGCGCTCGTCGTCTTCGCGGGCAAGTCCGTCGGACCCAAAGCCGCCGGCGAGATTTACGACCAGGGCAAACGCTAGGCGATCGCTGACCCTGCGGGCAGCAATCGCAACCCCTGGTTCGACCTGACGCGCTTCGCCCGCAGGTCAACCGGGGGTTGCCCCTGTCATGTCATCTTGTCCTCTCCACCAGGCCAAGTACTACTTCCGCAAGGTCCGCTGGAAGAGCCTCGTGCCTCCATGGTCCTGGAATTCGCAGGACAGGCCTTCGGGGACCAGTTCGACCACGAGCCGGCCGAACTGGCCCTGGCTTATCCATACCGAGCGAGGCGACACATAGGACGGGACGGGATCGGGCTTCCCGCCCATCGCTCCGACCACGGCCCAGGCCGTACCGTCGGCCTCGAGCCACTCCATGTAGTGGTTGTGGCCGGAAACGACGAGGTCCGCCCTGCCGGCGAGGACAGGCGCCACCCTGCGCAGCATGTCTTCGTGATCGTACCAGGGCTTGCCCGTTTCCTCGTCGATGTAGCCTGATGAATAGAAAAAGCTGTGCGACAGTACGACGGTCCACTCGTCCGCAGGAATCGACGACAGTTGCGACTCGAGCCAGGCACGGTCCCTTTGGCCGAAACCTTCGGGACCCCACAGAAGGTCCAGCGCGATGAAATGGACCGGCCCCGCGTCCATGCGCCACGAAGACGAACCGAAGGCTGCATTGAAGCGGGCTTTACCGCCTATCAACGCATCATGATTTCCCATCAAGCCGGCGAACGGCAGTGTAGGAGTGTCACGGTGGATGTCCTCGAGCGCGACCTTCCATCCGCCGGCCATCATGCCCGTCTCTACCGTATCCCCGAGGTCGAAGAAAGCGTCGAGCCTGCCCGCCTCGTGTTCGGCCTGGGACAGGCGCAGGATGGCGCTCCGTGCTTTCGCGTCGGAGGCATCGCGCCCCCAGTGCGGATCGGACGACAGCGCCACCCTGAGCGTAGCCGAGCCGTCGGGCCCCATGCGCGGCGTCAGCCCCTTGGCGGGATCGATCATGGCCGGGCGGTCGGCGGTGGCTTCTGCGCCATAGGCGTTCGAGAAGATGTAGGCTGAAGCGGCCCCTGCCGCCAGCATGGAAATGGCCGACAGGATCACGCTTGCGATACCGGCAACCGTACCGACCTTCGGGGTCTTGTGGCCTATCGATCCGGCGGCGAGCGCCACGACGAGCGGAAGCACTCCCAGCGCGGCGAGCGCCAGGATAGGTGCGCCATAGCCCCATCGATACATTCCCAGCGTGCCGGGCTGGACGAAAGCCCATATCAACAAAGCGGACATGGCGGCGAATGCAGAGAGGGCGGTCGCTGTCGCCGCGCGGAATTTTGCGGGAGCCATCATGTACCTCCGCCGCCAAGCGTACGACGGTGGCGGCACACGGTCAAGGCAGTCGGGTCCCGACAAGAAGGGCCGCCCCTCGCGGAGCGGCCTCTGACTCGTTCAGAGGGCCGAAGCCCTCCTGGCAAAGTCGATCATCGATCACCTCCTTTCCCGGACGCTTGCGCGCCTGAATTGGGTTATGCCGGCGGGATCAGTATGCCTCGCAAGAGTCGGAGGCGAAAGCGAGAATATATGTAAACGAGTACTTTCCAAGGCTGGGTGTACAGAACGATTATACCGGAACCGGGAGTTTACACGCACCGTCGCTTGTGGCATACTCCTTTTCAATCTTCGCGTACCATGGAGGTGCATAATGATGTTCTTCAGCGATTCTACTGTACTCCGGGTCACCAGCGCCGCCACGGCGTAGCGAAGAGAACAAGCCCAACCAAGCTCGTTCCTCCTCGCAGCCCCTGGCGGATGTATCGTACATCCATCAATCGAGGAACGATCATGCCTTATCTCAATGCGGATGGCGTACTGCCTCCGGAACTACTCAGCGAAATACAGAAGTACGTGCAAGGCGCGCTCGTCTATGTACCCAGGCAGGGCACGGAGAGGCTTGGCTGGGGACACCGGAACGGTACCCGGGCCGAGCTGGACAGGCGGAACACGGCCATCCGTGCCGCCAAGGCCGGCGGGCGCACCATAGACGACCTCGCGGACGAATATTGCCTGTCCGCCGATGGCATCCGGAAGATACTCTATTGCGCACGACGCTGATCAAGGCCTAGCGCTTCCGTGCACGACGTGGTATATTATTCTACGTATGGTAGATGTCGCTGCCCTCCAGGCCTATTCGTTGTTCGGCGGCCTAAGCGCCGAGCAGATCGGTCTAATCAAACCGCTCATGGAATCGGCCTCGTTCGAAGCGGGCGATGTCATCATCCACGAGGGAGAGCCCAACGACTCCATCTACTTCATCGTGGAGGGCAAGGTCGAGGTAACGCGACGGGGAGTCTTCATCATCGAGTTGCCGGAAGGCCAGACCTTCGGCGAGATGGAGCTTCTGGACGTCCAGCCTTCCGCTGCCACGGTGAGCGCAGCCGCTCCCGTACGCATAGTCACCATATCCAACCGCTGCATCCGCACCGTCTATTCGCGGGACCCCAAGGTCTTCGGTATCGTGATGATGAACCTGGCACGGGACCTTTCCCGCAGGCTAAGGCGGATGGACGAGATGGCCTGCGACTCGCCCGATCACCGGACATTCATCAGCGAACACCAGGGCCTTTCAGACTCCCCCTGTTTCGGCTAGGCTTCGTCCCGTGCCGACCCAAGCCGATGGCACGCGTGCTCCCGGACCGTACCACGAACGCAGCTTTTACAACCCCGGATGGGCTGATTCACGCGCACGGTTCCTGATCGTCAGACTGTCGCCTTTCAGGGATGTCGAGAGATCTGCGCCCCATGGTTTCCTGTACCGCGAGATGCGCGCGGCCATGCCCGACGCCTATATTGATTTCAGCTTTTTCCCCGCTTCCCGCGACAGGTCTCGGGAAGCCGTTGACGGCGTCCCGACGATGCGCGGCGTGGCATCCGCCAGGCCCGCCGCCGATTTCGATGCCATCTTCATATCCAACGCCTATACGCTCGAACTGGTCAACCTGGTGCCCAGCCTCGCAGGCTCGGGCATCCCGGCCACCAGGAAATCCCGGGAACTGGCTGAGGCCGCACCGGGCGGCAAAGTCCGCTACCCTCTCATCGTCCTCGGCGGATCCAACGCCATGGCAAGCGCCTCGGTGTACGACGAGCCTTCGGGCGACTCTATTGTCGACGCTGTGTACTTCGGCGAGGGCGAAGGGGCGGTAGGCGCCCTGGCAGTCGCGATCGCCGGCCTGCCGGCCGCAAGCCGGCGCGACGCCATGCCGGGTATAGGCTCCGAGGTTGCCGGATTCTGGGCATGCGCCAGCCGTGGACCGGTTTCGCAGGCGAAGGCCATCCAGGACGGGTACCCCCTGGCGCCGCCGCCGGTTTTCGCCGGCGAGGAGGCTGGAACAGTCAGGCTCGAGATCACCAGGGGCTGCCCGAGTTTCTGCACGTTCTGCTTCGAAGGATGGGAACGCAAGCCGTATCGCGAGACCCCGATTGAAGCCGTCCTCGCCGAGGCGCGGTCGCTGAAGGCACGCACCGGGGCTTCGACGGTCGAGCTGGCAAGCTACAATTTCAACGCCCACTCGCGAATAGTCGACATCATCAAGGGCCTCCACGGGTTGTTCGACGTCGTCAACTTCCAGAGCCAGCGCGTTGACATCCTGGCCAGGTCGCCGGCTCTCGTGCGCTTCGAAATCGCGGCCGGCAAGAGATCCTTCACCGTAGGCGTCGAGGGTATTTCGGCCAGGGCCCGGTCGTATTTCAACAAGGAACTATCCGAAGCCGACCTGCGCGCCGTGCTCGGACGCATCATCGGCGAAGGCGCCCGTGAGATAAAGCTGTTCTACATTCTTTCCGGCTTCGAGGACGGGCAGGATATTACGGAATTCTCGGCATTCACCGGCTGGCTTCGCGCGGCCGTAGCCGAGCGTCCGGCCGGATCGAGGCCTCGCGTAATGGTATCGGCAGGCGAGCTGATACGCATGCCGTTCACGCCGCTGTCGTACGAGGGCCTCATCCTCGACCCGATACCCTACCGGGCCATCGCCGCCAGGCTCAA
This sequence comes from Spirochaetae bacterium HGW-Spirochaetae-7, assembly GCA_002839245.1. GTDB lineage: Bacteria > Spirochaetota > Spirochaetia > Treponematales > UBA12059 > SZUA-370. The sequence goes on from PGXR01000110.1 coordinate 6,116, forward strand.
GGAAATCACCGGGCATGACGGTTTCGAGTACCGGTCCCCTGAAAGCTTCGACGAGTATTGCCTGTCCCAAGTCCTCGCCCTTTCGCCACCCGGTTCCATGGCCTTGTTGCTGGCTATGGCCGGGCATGGCTACGTCTACGACAGGAGCCTGTCAAAAGGCGCCTGGATTTTCGCGAAAGGCTGGCTCGATGCGCGCGATGCGCTCGGGGCGACATTCATCGGGGAGAAATCCCGCGACTACCCGTTCGCGTACCCGTTCGTCAGGCCGATTGCGTCCAAGGACGTGACCTGGGAGCGCTTCCGCGATGCGCGCGCGGCGCGGGAGCGTCACTCTTGCCTGGGCGCGTCGTGCGCGGGTTGCGGCGCCTGTAGCGACGGCGAGCGCGCTTTCCTGGAAGCGCACGCCATCGACACGGTCTCCGAAAGCGACATGCACGACATCGAGGCCATCGTTGCCGCCAAACGCAGACCTCAGGAACTGTACATCCGCGCAGCCTTGTCCCGCGCAAGCGCCCAGGCCCATCCAGCGTATGCCGCAGCGCAGTTCCTTTGCGGCCTGTACGCGGTCGTCCCGTCGATCGTCAGTGTGGTGTGGAGGGCCGAGGACGCTTTCCTGGCCTCGAGTGAAGGCCTCGAGCGTCTGCCTGGGGCCTGGGGTGATACCTGCTACCGGCTGCTTTCATCGAAACCCCTGGACGTCGCAACACTGGAAACTGCCGGATATGTCGTTGTCGAGCAGGCTCCCGCCCCCGAACGTGTCCAAATCAGGATATACCTGCCCGGCACCGGGCTGAGCGATGCGGTACGCCTCGTTTCGGACTTCATGACGGCAGCCGCGATGCCGTTCACCCTCCTCAAGACCGCCGGCGAAACCCGTTTCGCCATATCGGGCAAGGGGCTCAGGAAACGAAACGTGCTCGAAGCGGCAGTCGTAGCTGAATGCGTAGCTGAAGTCCCCACCGAATCGCCTGGCGGCTACTCCATTGCCCTTGCCTGCGGCCCGAAATACGACCTTGGGGACCTGGCAACCCTGGCCGCAAAGAGGCGTATTGCCTTGGACCTGCATGTGGCGCTATACTGAATACATCGTTTGGCGGCTGGCTCGTCGAGCGTCAATCCTTAAAGTTGGACCAGGCGTTGTTCGCCATCTCTACTCTCGTGCATGCGCCCCATGCGGGGTTTGCCATCACGGTTAAGGACCGACCATTGATCTATGCCGACATCATCGCCAAACTGGATCCCGGGCATCGCGCGACCATCGACCATCTCCTTCTGCACGACGACGTGTTGAGCATGGACGGATTCAGGCACCACGACAGGACGGCGCTGACCCATTCGCTGGCAGTCTCCACGAATGCGTACCGGTGGGCCAGGAGGCTCGGGTTCGACGCCGAATCGACCGCAAGGGGCGCATTGCTGCACGACTTTTTCCTGTACGACCGTCGGGACGGCCTGAAACACCGACATCCGACGAGGCATGCCCGCGTCGCCCTCGGAAACGCCAAGGCGCGCTTCATCCTCAATCCAGTAGAGTCGGACATCATCCTCACGCACATGTGGCCCGTGGGCGGCCCGTTCTACTCGTACCGCGAGTCGATCCTGGTCAGCCTGGTCGACAAGATCGTCTCGACCAAGGAAGTTCTAATACTGCTGGGCAGGAACGTCACACGGTGGACATCGATCCACTTTTCCCGCTTGGCCGACTCGCCGGCTTAACCTGCCGTACCTGAGGCAGCCGCAGCAGCTCGCCGTTCCAGCCCGCCAAGTGCCCACAGCCCCACTGCAGCAAGCGCCGCGGACGCCGCTACGACGATCCACACGACCGGGAGACCGGCCTTGTCGGCGATACGGCCCGCTATAGGGGTCGATATCGAGAAACCCAGGCCGGATATCAGCGGCAACACCGCGTTGAAGCGCCCCCGGTGCGACATCGGCGTATGGTTGGTGACGTAGACGCTCTCGTTGGTGGCATGCACAATTTCCCCCATCGTCCACAGGAACGTCGACGCGAAGAATATCCACGGCATTCGCGCGAAGGCGAGCATCCCGAAACCCAGCGTGTACAACAATCCCGCAAAAGCCACGTTGCCAATGGGCCTGTACCGCCTGGTCAACGCGACTATTGGCGTAGTGAAGACTATCACGAGCAGCGCGTTCATCGTCATCATGAAGCCATAGAGCTTCGCGCCGGAGTCGCCGAACAGCTCGGTGGCCTGAAGCGGCATCGCAAAGCGGTGCTGGGCATAGGAGAAGCCGTAGAACGTCGTCAGTACGGCGAACGCCAGCAGCGACGGCCTTGCGCGGAGCGCCGACAGGAGGCTGCCCTCGTGGGCCCTTTCCGAAGACTCCGTTTCCAGGCTCGCCTTTTCTGCCTCCGCGCTCGGCTTCGATTCAGGCAGGAACAGCCCGATGAGGACGAGCGATGCCGCGATAGCCAGAGCGTTGCCCCAGAACATCCACGACGGCGCCGAAGCGAACAGGAATCCCGCTATTACCTGCCCGATAGCGAAACCGAGGTTGTGCCCCAGGTAAATCAGGCTGAATGCCGCCTGCCGGTTCTCCGGGGTTGTCACGTCGGCGCTCATTGCGGAGCGCGCCGGGTCGGTGACGCCATCGAAGAATACCGACGCCACGATGAAGCCGGCGATGACATACGGATCGCGCAGAAATCCGCAGGGGATGAAAAGGGCGCCGCACAGGAATTGCGACGCCATCTGCACCCGCTTCCGCCCGAAGCGGTCGGCCAGCCTGCCGCCGAGAAGCGTACCCGGGATATAGGCTACCGTAGTCCAGAATACGATGTCCCCCGTCTCCTTGTCGGACAGCCCGAAGCGCCTGGTCAGTATCAACGCCATGAAAGGGAACACGAAGACCCCCATGCCGTTTACCACCGTCGCCATGAACAACGTATAGACGCTCCGCGGAAGTCCGCGGTAGGGAGCGATTGACCGCGCGACAAGGCGCCATGGCGCGAGTTCGGGTGCTTTGTTCATCGCCCGCAACTATAACCTGCCCGGCATTGCGGCGTAAGGGACAGGACAAGTATAAGCGGAAAACAGGTGTATACTGATGGTCGTCCATCTACACCTTCAATATCAGGAGTACCCGATGAAGGAGATCCCTCGCCTCCATTTTGCCCACCTGCCGACACCGATCGAAACGTTGCCTCGTCTGTCAGCCCATCTGGGCGGGCCAAAACTGTTCATGAAGCGCGACGACCAGACCGGACTCGCGCTCGGCGGCAACAAGACCCGCAAGCTTGAGTTCCTCGTCGCGGAGGCCCTGGCCCAAGGCAGGAAGACCCTTGTGTCCGCTGGAGCCTTGCAGTCGAACCACTGCCGGCAGACCGCCGCCGCGGCCGCCAGGTTCGGCCTCGGCTGCATCCTCGTGCTTGATACAGCGAAACCGGAGGAACCGACCGGGAATTACCTCCTTGATATACTGTTCGGGGCAGAGGTCGTAGTGATCGCCGACCGCGCAGATCGCGAACTCGTGCTTCAGGCAACCTTCGAGCAGGCCAGGACCGCAGGCCGTCTGCCCTATCTCGTACCGTACGGCGGATCCAGCCCGACCGGCGCTCTCGGCTATGCCTTTGCAATGGAGGAAGCGCTCGGGCAGGGCCTCGAAGCCGACTGGATGGTCTTCGCCACGTCGAGTGGCGGAACCCACGCCGGCATGGTGTTGGG
>PGXR01000111.1 GCA_002839245.1 Spirochaetae bacterium HGW-Spirochaetae-7
GACCAGATTGGTCGCCTTTATGGAGATTTCGCCGTGCTTGGTGCGGAAGACCTCGCCTTCCAGCCCGACGATGTCGCCCAGATCATAGGTTAGAAAAACCTCGTATTCCTCCGGCGTGATCGCATCCTGGCGAACGTAGATCTGAATGCGACCTTCCTTGTCCTGAATGTCGATAAAAGAGGCCTTGCCCATTTGCCGTTTTGCCATGATCCTACCAGCAACGGAAACGGGTTTGCCTTCCATCGCATCAAAGTCATCTTTGATCCCCAGACTGTGATGGGTCACATTCCAGGTTTCCACCAGAAAGGGATTGCGTCCCATTTCCTGAAGCTTGGCAAGCTTCTCTCTGCGGATCATTCTCTGCTCGCTGATGTCCTGCTCTTCGCGAGCATCCTGAACATCATCTATGGTCATAGCCTTGTTGGTATCTTCATTCATATTCCATTCCCGTCTTTCCCGAAATGTGCCGGTCGTCAGCCCATTTTACTTATATATTCTCATGACTTCGTAACTAACGGTGCCGTCCGGTACGTTGACTTCTGCAACATCGCCGACCTGTTTTCCGATCAGTTGTTTTCCCACTTCCGATTCGTTGGAGATCTTGCCCTCAAAAGGATCCGCCTCGGTGGATCCTACGATGGTAAAATCAATGACCTCACCACTGGCTTTGTCTTTGATCTTGACATTTAGACCAACGTTGACTCTGTCATCGGAGATTTCACTGTGATCGATGATTTTGGCATTACGCATCATGTTTTCCAACTTCATGATCCGGTCTTCCAATTCCGCCTGCTCATTTTTTGCAGAATCGTACTCAGAGTTTTCGGATATGTCACCGTAAGAAATCGCTTCCTTGATGCGCTCCGCCACCTCTTTTCGCTTTACGGTCACCAGTTCATCATACTCTGCAACGATCTTGTCGTGGCCTTCCTGGGTCAATAATATCACTTGGGACATTGTTTGATACTCCTCCAATTCTGTCTGTTGTTCGCAGTCCCACACGGGGATCGGCTCTCAGATTCTTTGCAAACAGAGAAATCGACCCGAAACGGATCGCCTGTCTATATGCGGCATATTCTATACTATTCATGCTGAAAAGTCAAGGAATTAACCGAGGTCGAGCTCCTGCCGTAGCACCTCCCGCAAGCCGGTCTCCGTCGTTGCCCGGTTGACTTTTTGACGTATCGCAGCCGCTCCCGGTACGCCTTTCAGATACCATCCGGCATGCTTGCGCATCTCTCGAACCGCTGCAGCCTCCCCTTTGAATTCTACAGTCAATTTCAGTTGATAAAGAAACATAGCTTGCTTTTCTTCGAGGGTAGTCGGGGCTGGTGCAGGACGCCCGCCGAGCAATTCCTCTGCTTCTCGGAAGATCCAGGGATTGCCCAACGCACCTCTGGCGATCATGACGGTATCGCAGCCTGTTTCCCGAAGCATCCTGACGGCATCTGCGCCTGTCATGACATCACCGCTTCCGATCACCGGAATTGACAGAAGTGATTTGACTTCGGCGATCCAGTCCCAATTCGCAGATCCACTGTAATACTGGTCTCTCGTTCTTCCATGGACTGCGATCGCAGAGGCTCCGGCCTCTTCGATCCGCAGCGCAAATTCCCTGATGTTGATGTTCGACTCATCCCAACCGATCCTTGTTTTCACAGTGATCGGTTTTGCCTGGCGACCCTGTCGGTCCGCTGCAGAGTGTTCCGCCTTGACCATCGCCTTTACGATCTCTGCTGCCAGTTGCGGGTCCTTCATCAAGGCTGCCCCTTCACCGTTCTTTGCGACTTTGGGTACCGGACATCCCATGTTGACGTCGATACCTGCGTTACCACGGCCTGACAGTTTGTCCACCGCCCAGGCCATGATCTCCGGATCCGAACCAAAAAGCTGGTAGATGATGGGGGCTTCATCCGGTTCAAATGCCAAAAGCCGCTCCGTGGATCTGTCGTTGTAATATAATCCTTTCGCGCTGACCATTTCCGAGTACACCAAAGAGGCTCCCTGCGCCCTGCAGATCCTACGAAAAGGACTGTCGGTGATCCCGGCTAGGGGGGCGAGCAGAAACGGGCTGTCCAATTGTATCGTTCCTATGTTCATTGTTTTGTCCTCTGCGAGGGGCAAGTGCCCGCTTGCCGGCGGAAAAGAGGTGCAGGTGCCACACACCTTTCATCTAGGTGTTAGAATAAAAATACAACAACTCTAATTAACTCAAGTTGTTGTATTTTTATTCTAACACACAAAGGTTCTGGTGTGTGGCACCTGGTATCAATATCCGCCGAACATCGAAAGAAGTACGCCTGCGGCAACGGCCGAACCGATGACACCGGCTACATTGGGACCCATTGCATGCATCAGCAGGAAGTTGCTTGAGAGCTCTTCCTGACCGACCTTTTGGGATACACGGGCTGCCATCGGCACTGCGGACACACCGGCAGAACCGATCAGCGGATTGATTTTTCCTCCGGTCAGGCTGTTCATGATTTTTGCTATGATCAGTCCGCCTGCGGTTCCGATCATAAATGCAAACACTCCTAAAATAATGATCATGACCGTGTCAAATACAAGGAACTGGGGACCGACCGCGGAAGCTCCAACGGATACTCCCAGGAAAATCGTGACAACATTGATCAGGTTGTTGGCGGCAGTGTCGGAAAGTCGCAATGTCTTTCCACTTTCCTTGAACAAGTTGCCAAGCATCAGCATACCGACCAAAGGCGCCGCTGCGGGAAGGATCAGAGATACCAACACGGTAACCATGATAGGGAATATGATCTTCTCTCTCTGACTGACCGGTCGCAGCTGATCCATCTTGATGACCCGCTCTTTCTTCGTGGTCAAAAGCTTCATGATCGGAGGCTGAATGACTGGTACCAGTGCCATATAGGAATAAGCAGCGACTGCTATGGCTCCCAGAAGGTGTGGCGCCAGTTTTGTTGTCAGGAAGATCGCCGTTGGGCCATCGGCTCCGCCGATGATCCCGATGGAGGCAGCTTCTTGCGCATTGAACCCTGCAAGCAAAACTGCGCCAAGGAAACTGGTGAATATTCCAAACTGTGCACCAGCTCCCATCAATAACGACTTGGGATTGGCGATCAGTGGGCCAAAGTCGGTCATGGCGCCAACGCCCATGAAGATCAGAGGTGGCAGGATTCCCATTTTGTTCAACTGGTAGAACCAATAGAACAATCCGCCTTGATCGAACATGCCGGATAACGGCATGTTCGAAAGGAGCATGCCAAAGGCTATAGGCACGAGAAGGAGCGGCTCAAATTTGCGCCCTATTCCCATGTACAATAAAACGCAGGAAATCACGATCATGATCAGTTCCCCGGGAATGAACCCAAGGACCAGCATCGAGCTGTTCGCGAATCCTGCGTATCCAGTCGCCCCGAGAAAATTCAGGATATTTTGCCACATACGCTTGTACCGCCGCCTCGCTTAAGCGAGGTCGATCATCGGGTCGCCGGTATTGACGGTGGAACCTGCCTGGACGCGAATCGCCGCTACGACGCCATCTGACGGGGCGGAGATCTCGTTCTCCATCTTCATCGCCTCGAGAATCATGAGCACGTCGCCGCGCTTGACCGGATTGCCTGTGGCGACCTTGAGCGACAGCACGGTTCCCGGCATGGGAGCCTTGATCGTGACCGCTCCGCCGGATGCGGCAGGCGCTGCAGCGGCGGGCGCGACCGGCGCCGAAGCCGAGGCCTGCGCGACGGGCGCAGCGGCCGGACCGACTGCCGAACCGACGTCCTCGACGCCTACGTCGTATGACTGACCGTTGACTGTTACCTTATATTTCTTGAACATTGCCGACTCCTTGTAGTGTTGTCCACGCCGTTCAGGCGCGGCCGTTGGTGCCCGATGACGCCACTCTATCTGCGTATCCCCAGACGGGGGTGTTGAATCCTGACCTCTCCAGCGAGGCTATCCTGATGGACGAAGCCGGCGAACCGCTCGCCGCCGCGATGGCCGCGACTATTGCCGCGATCACGGAACCGTCGACCCCGCCTGCCTTCACGCTCGCAGCCGCGGGAGCCGCCTGGGCCAGGCTGGCGACAATGGTCGTAGATTTTTTCGGGCTTCGAACGAATATGAACTTGAAGAACCCCACCATGGCCACCAACGACAACAGGCACAGGAATACCGTGCTGATGCCGATGATCACTATGGTCCACATGAACGATACTGTTTCCATGGGGCCTTCCTTATACCGGAGTGTTGCCGTGCTTCTTGGCCGGGCGGGTTTCCCGTTTGCCAAGGAGCATGGCCAGGGTTGACGCGAGCCTCGCCCTGGTTTCTGAAGGATCGATGACGTCATCCACATAGCCGCGCGCCGCCGCCTTGTAGGGGTTGGCGAAGTTGCGCTTGTACTCGTCGATCTTGTCCTTGCGCATGGCAACGGGATCCTCGGCTTCCTCGATCTCTTTCTTGAAGATGATGTTGGCAGCTCCATCGGGTCCCATGACCGCTATCTCCGCGCTAGGCCAAGCAAGGACCTGGTCGGCTCCAAGGTGCCTGGAGCACATCGCTATGTACGCACCGCCGTAGGCCTTGCGTATGATGATGGTGAGCTTGGGCACGGTTGCTTCGGAATAGGCATAGAGGAGCTTGGCGCCGTGGCGGATGACGCCGCCGTGCTCCTGGCCGACGCCGGGCAGGTAGCCTGCGGTATCGGTAAGGGTAACGAGCGGAATGTTGAACGAGTCGCAAATGCGGATGAAGCGGCTGGCCTTGTCGGATGCATTGATGTCGAGGACACCGGCAAGCTGCTTGGGCTGGTTGGCGATGACGCCTACCGACCTGCCGCCAAGCCTGGCGAAACAGGTGACGATGTTCATGGCGTACAGGCTCTGTATCTCGAAATAGTCGCCGTCGTCGAATACCTTGCCGATGACGTCGCGGATATCGTAGGGCTTGTTGGGCGAATCGGGGATGATTCCCGCGAGGTCGGGGCAGGATCGGGTCACGGGGTCGTTCGTCGGCATAAGCGGCGCGTCCTCGATGTTGTTCGAGGGAAGGTACGACAGAAGCTTCTTGACGCCCTCGATCGTAGCCAGTTCGTCGGCGAACATGAGGCTAGCGCAACCGGAAATCTCGTTGTGCACCTGGGCTCCGCCAAGCGCTTCGGCGGTAACATCTTCGCCGGTGACGGCCTTTATCACCTGGGGACCGGTGATGAACATGTTCGATGTCTTCTCGACCATCACGGTAAAGTCGGTCAGCGCGGGGGAGTAGACGGCGCCGCCGGCGCATGGTCCCATGATCACCGATATCTGGGGAATGACTCCGGAGGCGAGCGTATTGCGATAGAAGATGTTTCCGTAACCGAAGAGCGCATCGACGCCTTCCTGGATGCGCGCTCCGCCGGAGTCGTTGATGCCGATGCATGGACAACCGACTTTCATCGCCATGTCCATGGCTTTGCATATCTTTGCGGCGTGCATTTCACCGAGGGAGCCGCCGATGACGGTGAAATCCTGGGCAAAAAGGTAGACGAGGCGGCCGGCCACCGTACCGTAGCCTATGACGACGCCCTCGCCCGGAGCCTCGATGTCGCCCATGCCAAGATCGGTGGCGCGGTGTTCCACGAAAGCGTCGACCTCGACGAAGCTACCGGCGTCGAGGAAGGACTCTATCCTCTCGCGGGCCGTCATCTTGCCCTTGTCGTGCTGGGCCGCGACGCGTTTCGGCCCTCCGCCAGCGGTGATGCGGCCTCGGCGTACCGCCAGATCCTTCAGCTTCGATTCCATATGCTTCTCTCCATCCTTATCAAGGAAATTAGTGGCATTCTATCAGCCTCTCTGACACAATTCTACCAGTACCCCATTCGTCGCCTTTGGATGCAGGAAAGCAATTCTGGCCCCGCCTGCACCGTATCGCGGTTTTTCGTCTATCAGGCGGACGCCCTTGGCCTTGAGTTCTGCAAGCGCCGCGTCTATGTCGTCGACCCTGAAGGCTATGTGCTGTATGCCCTGCCCCTTTGCCTCGATGAACTTTGCGATGGGGCCCTCGGGCGAAGTGGATTCAAGCAGCTCGAGCTCGGTATCCCCGATAGGCAGGAACGCCACGCGAACCTTCTGCTCCTCGACGCTCTCGGTACCGCCGAGCTCCATGCCGAGCATTTCTGTGTATAGCTTCAGCGACTCGTCTAGATTGGATACAGCCACTCCGATGTGGTCAATCTTCACGACCATGTGTTTCCTCCTTGGGTTTGCGGAAGCCCTTGTCAGTGCGACCGAGTCAGGGCGTCTTCGAGAGCGTCGAGCGCGTCGTAGAAATCGATCTTCTTGTCCAGGACCGCCCTGGACAGTTCACCGACGGTTTCCTTGCGTTCGTCGCGCTCGAGCGCGGACAGGACCCGCTCCGCCGCGGCATGACCCAACTCCCAGGCGAGGTTCGATTCCCGCCTCATCCGAAGGTAGCCGGTCGCGGTCAATGCCGTTTCGTGGGCCTTGATATGCTTGACGAGGTCGTCGATACCTTGCCCGGTCTCGGCCACGGTAGTCAAGACTGGAGGTATCTCCAGGTTGGGGTGGCCGGATACCTGGGCCGCGATATGGTGAAAGGCGCCCTGGTCGGCTGCAGGAGATATCGGGGCATGCGCGCCAAGAGTGGCCCTCGCGACGTAGAGCCCTGAGAACCTGGTGGCGGCGCCATTGAGGACGGCCGTCTCGAGCATGGCGCGTATCTCCCGCACGACCCTCTCGGCGCCGTCCTTGTCCGCCTTGTTGACGCAGAAAATATCGCCTATCTCCATGACGCCGGCCTTGATCGCCTGTATGTCGTCACCGAGGCCGGGCACCGAGACGAGCACCACGGTATCGGCTATGCGCACGATGTCTACCTCGGACTGGCCTACGCCGACCGTCTCGATGATGATGTCGTCGTAGCCCGCCGCGTCCAGGACGCGCGTCGCCTCGGAGACGGCACGCGACAGTCCTCCAAGATGACCTCGAGTCGCCAGGCTCCTGATGAACACGCCGGGGTCGGTAGCGTGCCGCTGCATCCTGATGCGGTCGCCCAGGATGGCGCCGCCGGTGAAGGGGCTCGACGGGTCGACAGCAAGCACGGCGACGAGGCGGCCCTGCGCCCGGAGCGCTCCGACTATCTTGTCTGTGAGCGTGCTCTTTCCTGAGCCTGGCGGTCCCGTGATGCCGACGACGTGTGCCCTGCCACCGAAGGCGTGCAGTGCCTTGAGGATGGCCAGGCGCGATGGATCCTCCCGTTCGACCATGCTGATCAAACGGGCGATAGCTAGCTGGTCTCCGGAACGAACGAGCTCCGGAGACGTGGCCGATCCGTCCACGCCCTAGATCCCGCGTTTCAGGTTGTTCTTGATGAACTCGATGGTCTCTGTGGTCGGCGTTCCGGGCGTGAAGACGCCGGCTATGCCCGCGGCTTTAAGGCCCGGGATGTCTTCGTCGGGAATGACTCCGCCGCCGATGACCAGCACGTCGTCGATGCTTTTTTCCGCCAGCAACTGCATCACCCTCGGGAACAGATGGTTGTGCGCTCCTGACAGGATGCTCATCGCGATCACGTCCACGTCCTCCTGTATCGAGGCGGAGACTATCTGCTCCGGCGTCTGGCGGAGGCCGGTATAGACGACCTCCATGCCGGCGTCGCGCAGCGCCCTGGCAATGACCTTGGCGCCACGGTCGTGGCCATCGAGGCCCGGCTTCGCGACGAGAACCCTTATTTTTCGTTCCATGACTACCTACCTTAAAGGATAACCTTCTGCTGGTACTCGCCGAAAATGCCGCGCATGACGTCGCATATCTCGCCGAGCGTTGCGTACGCCCTGACCGCCTCGAGAATCGGGGGCATCAAGTTGTCGGTGCCCTCGGCTGCATTCCTGAGCGCCTTGAGCGCCGCTTCGACGCGGACGTTGTCCCGCTTGGCGCGCAGGTCCCTGAGCTTGGCAGACTGCTGCTCGCCGACTTTTGGGTCTACCCTGAGGAGGCCTGTCGGGGAACCTTCCTTTATCTGGAACTTGTTCATGCCGACGACGACGCGCTCTCCCGACTCGATATCCATCTGGTAGGCGTAGGCCGCGTCCTGGATTTCCTGCTGGATGTAGCCGCGCTCGATGGCCTTGACCGCGCCGCCCATGCCGTCGATCGTGGCGATGTAGGCCTCGGCTTCCTTCTGGATGCGGTCGGTCAGGCTCTCGACGTAATAGGATCCGGCGAGTGGATCGATGGTCTCGGTCGCGCCCGACTCGTAGGCTATTACCTGCTGGGTGCGGAGGGCAATGCGCACCGATGCCTCGGTAGGCAGTGCCAGCGCCTCGTCCTTGGAGTTGGTGTGCAGCGACTGGGTGCCGCCGAGCACCGCGGCGAGCGCCTGGATGGCGACGCGCACTATGTTGTTGTCGGGCTGCTGCGCGGTCAGGGTAGATCCGGCGGTCTGCGTATGGAAGCGGAGCGACAGGCTCTTGGGGTTCTTGGCGCCGAAACGTTCCTTCATTACCTTGGCCCAGACGCGGCGGGCGGCGCGGAACTTCGCGGCCTCCTCGAAAAGGTCGTTGTGCGAGTTGAAGAAAAAAGACAGGCGCGGGCCGAACGCGTCGACGTCGAGGCCGGCCTTGACGGCGGCGTCGACGTAGGCGATGCCGTCGGCGATCGTGAAGGCGACTTCCTGCGAGGCGGTGGAACCGGCCTCGCGGATGTGGTAGCCGGAAATCGATATCGTGTTCCAGTTGGGCACGCTCCTGGAACAATAGGCGAATATATCGGTAATCAGTCGCATCGACGACTCGGGCGGGTAGATGTACGTGCCGCGAGCTATGTATTCCTTGAGGATGTCGTTCTGTATGGTGCCCTCGAGCTTGTCCGGCCCAATGCCCATCTTCTCGGCCACCGCTATGTACATCGCCAGCAGCACCGCCGCTGGCGCGTTGATGGTCATCGACGTGGAGACCTTGTCCAGGGGGATGCCGTCGAACAGGATCTCCATGTCGGCGAGCGAATCTATGGCGACGCCGACCTTGCCGACCTCGCCCTGGGACAGCGCGTGGTCGGAGTCGTAGCCAATCTGCGTCGGCAGGTCGAACGCCACGGACAGGCCGGTCGTGCCCTGGGCAAGCAGGAACTTGTAGCGCTTGTTCGATTCTTCGGCCGTCGAGAAGCCGGCGTACTGGCGCATGGTCCAGAATCGGCCACGGTACATGGTATTCTGCACGCCGCGGGTGTACGGGTAGTCGCCGGGGAAACCGATGTCCCTCAAGTAGTCGCGGGCGCTGTCGTCGAGAGGGGTATACAGCCGCTTGACGGGCGCCTTGGAGCCGGTCGAGAAGGTTTTCTTCCGTTCGGGAAACCGTATCAAAGCCTTCTCGACGCCCGAATCGTAGTCTTCGAAGCTTTTGCCGATATTGTCGCTCATGCCTGGTTCTCCTGGGCTTTCTTGGCCTTTTCAGCGAGTTCGAGACCGGCGCGCAACGCCTTGAGGTTCAGCTCCTCCGTACCCTTGGGCACGCGGTTTATCACTGCCTTCTCGAGCGTCTTCGGGAGCACGACGCCGGATATGCCGCCAAGTACGCCAAGCGCGACGATGTTGGCCACGACTTTCTTTCCGATGACGCTGGCCGCGGTCTCGAGGATCGGCACCGAAATCGTCCTTGCCTTGATGGCCGGGTCGAGCGCGACCGATGTATCGACTATTATCATTCCCTTGACCTGGAGCTTTCCGTAGGTCCGGTAGGCGTCCGTCGTCAGGGCCAGCAGGTAATCAGGATCTATGGCCTTGGGATAATAGATATCCTCTTCTGATATGA
>PGXR01000112.1 GCA_002839245.1 Spirochaetae bacterium HGW-Spirochaetae-7
TCCGCCGGAGGCAGTCGAATCGACTACGACGTTGAGCTTGACGGGAAATCCGGCGAGGCGCGCCGCGCGGATGCCGGCGACCGCGTCGCGGACGTCACCGCCCCTGGTGACGAGGGCGTATCGTTCGGGGTCCAGGGTGTCAAGCGATACGTTGACGCTCGACAGGCCGCGGCGCCGCAGCTCGGCGGCGACTGGTGCCAGCAGCGTGCCGTTCGTCGTCATGCCGATAGTCACGATTCCGGGGATGCCCGAGATCATCGATACCAGCTGGGGCAGCCCCTTGCGTACGAGCGGCTCTCCTCCGGTCAGCCTTACCTTGTCGAAGCCGAGGCCGGCGGCCGCGCCTACGACGAGGGCGATCTGCTCGAGGCTCAGGATACGTTCGTGCGGGACGAAGGGCACGCCTTCCTCCGGCATGCAATAGGTACAGCGGAGGTTGCATCGGTCGGTGACCGAGACGCGGAGGTAGTGGATGTTCCTACCGAACGAGTCGAACATGGGTAGTCGCTCCCTTCGCCAGAGATGCCTGGCCCATTTCGAGGCGCACGAACCCATCCGCGGCCGCCAGCGCCTGTATGCCAGACGATCCGCCGTAGCGGACCGTGCGAACCCCGTCAGATTCGATACGGACGGGCAGGAACTCGACGCGCTCCGTCGTGGTGCGCACGATATCCTCGGCGACCGCAACCGGGACGACGAGCGGCCGGTAGCGGACTCCGGAAAGCGCGAAAAGCAGTTCCTTGACGAGAAGCTCGGTATTGACGAACACCGAGACGGGGTTACCTGGCAGTCCGAAGACGAAGGCCCGGCCGGCCGTCCCGAAGAACGTCGGCTTGCCCGGCTTCATCGCCACGCCGTGGAAGCGCTCGGCGACGCCGGCCGCAGCCAGGGCGCGTGGCACGTAGTCGAAGTCTCCCATCGAGACGCCGCCCGAGAGGACGAGGACGTCGCAGGCCGAAAGAGCGGCGCGGACGGCCGAGAGCGTCGCCTCGAAGTCGTCGGGCAGGCGGCCCAGGTCGCGTACGTCGAATGCCGGCGAGGCAAGCTGGGCCATGATCTGCGGGCGGTTGGAGTCGTATATCATCGCGCCGGAAATGGTCTGTCCGGGATCGGCCAGCTCCGCGCCGGTCGACAGGACACCGACGACAGGCCGCCTGGCCACCTTGACATCCGGCCTGCCGTCGGCGGCCAGGATGGCGATGTCCTGAGCCGACAGCTTGCGCGGGGACAGAAGCTCGTCGCCCGAGCGGGAGTTTTCCCCCCGACGTATCGCGTTGTCGAAACTTTCCGGCTTGCTGAAGGTCACGAAACCGCCATCAGGATCAGGCCGGCCATCGGCGCCTACGGTCACGGACCATTCGACTCGCTGGACGCGGCTGGACCCGGCGGGGAGGGGAGCGCCGGTCATGATGCGCGCCGTCTCTCCGATGCCGACTGCCTCGCCCGGCCGCTCTCCAGAAATGGCGTCCGAACCCGCGGCGATGACTCCCCTGATGCGCAGCGGCTTTCCGGGCATAGCTTCGCCGGCCAAGGGCTGCCATGCCCAACCGTCCATCGCCGCCTTGTCGAACGGGGGCTGGTCCATGCTGCCGCGTACCGAGACGGCAAGAATCCTCCCGAGCGCTGCCGAAAGAGGCGTCGTCTCGGGATGCGGATTCCGCATGAAGCCGGCCATCATCGCGACGGCTTCGTCTGGGTGTATCACAGGGTGCCTCCGGTACTGGGTTCATCGACCACGCGTCCTGACTCGAAACGTACCGACCTTCCCGCCAGGTCGAGGACGAGGCTGGCGTCGTGGGTGCTGAAGACGAGGGTCGTACCGCTCCGCCTGAGTTCCAGGAGGAAGGCGCGGATCGCCGATCCGCTCGCCGAATCCATGCTGGAGGTCGGCTCGTCGAGCAGTATCACGTCCGCTCCGGCAGCCACGGCCCGCGCCACGGCTACCCGCTGCGTCTCTCCTCCGGATAGTCGCCCTGCCTCCCGTTCGAGGAGGGGGCCGATTGAAAAACGCTCTACGGTCATCGCGATGCGCTTCGCCGCCTCCGCGCCACGGACGCGCTTGAGCCTGAGGGCATACTCGAAATTATCCTTCACGGTGCCGGAAAAGAGGACGGGGTGCTGGTGCACGAAGACGCTCCTGTCGCGGAGCAGCGGGTTGCGAGCCAGGGGCAGCCCCAGGAAGTCGATCCTGCCGTCGTACGGCCCAAGGAGACCGTTGAGGAGCTTGAGCATCGTCGTCTTGCCCGAGCCGTTGGACCCGGTGAACGCTACCGTTTCTCCTCGGTGTATCTCCAGAGAATCGCACGAGACGGCCACCTTCCGTTCGTAGCGGAACGTCAGGCGCGAGACCGAGAATGCCGGGGCATTGCGCACCGCGTCATTGCGCACCGCGTCATTGCGCACCGCGTCATTGCGCACCGCGTCAGCGTGCATCGCGGACCGCCAGGTGCGAGAGGAAGTTGATGGAGAGGGCGACGCCCAGGAGGACTATTCCCAGCGACAAGGCGCGCTCGAACTCGCCCTTGCCCGCGTCCAGGGCAATCGTCGTGGTCATGGTCCGCGTGTACCAGCGGATGTTGCCGCCGAGCATCATCGATACGCCCACCTCGCCGGTGACGCGGCCGAAGCCGGCGAGTACGGCCTGTACTATGACGAACCGGCCTTCCCGGATTATGGCGATCATGCGCCTCCATGGCCGGGCGCCGAGGGTGAGCAACGTCTCGTTGTAGCGTGGGTCCAGTTTCTGGAGCCCTGTATAGCTCATCGCGGTTACCAAGGGAAAGGCGAGCAAGGCCTGTCCAGCAATCACTCCGGCGGGAGCGTAGAGCATGTTCAGGGACCCGAGCGGTCCCGACCTCGATATGAACGAATAAACGAAAAGTCCGACGACTACGGTCGGCACGGCCATGATCGCGTTGACCATGGCTACGGCAACGCGCTTGCCCTTGAAGCGTCCGAGGAAGAGGGCCGCGCCAAGAGGCACTCCCGGGATTACCGCGAAGACGGTGGACCACAACGAGAAGCGAAGGCTCGTCGCGATGGTCCACCATGTCTCGCGTTCACCCCCGGCGAGGAGGGAGAACGCATTGCCCAGAGCGTTCAAGGCTCAGTGCTTGTAGTTGGGGAAGAACATGGTCTGGCCGCCAAGCTTGAAGCTTTCGATGAGTTTCTGGCCGCGCTCGCTGGTGATCCATTCCAGGAAGGCCTTGCCGCCGAAGGCGTTGATGGCGGTATTCTTGGCCGGATTGACGGTTATCACGCCGTAGGGATTGAACAACCCCGCGTCTCCCTCATAACTGATGGCAAGGCTCGTCTTGTCCTTGACCGCGACCCAGGTGGCGCGGTCGGTAAGGGTGTAGGCCTGCATGCCGTCGGCCATGATGATGCACTGCTCCATGCCCTGGCCGGCCTCCTTGTACCAGGTGCCGTCCGGGACTATGCCGGCGGCCTTCCAGATGTCCAGTTCCTTGACGTTGGTACCCGACTTGTCGCCGCGGGACACGAACGACGCCCGGGCGGCGGCGATCCTCGAGAAGGCAGTCGTCGAATTTGGCGAGCCCTTGAGTCCCGCGGGATCGGCCTTGGGGCCGACGACGATGAAATCATTGTACATGACGTCGCGCCGCTCGCCGCCGTGGCCCGCCTTCATGTAGGCGTCCTCGAGCGCGCGGGCATGGACGAGAAGGACGTCGGCATCGGCGTTTTCGCCCAGTTTCATGGCCGCGCCGGTTCCCACGGCGACGACGTCGACCGTGTAGCCTGTGTCTTCGGTGAAGAAAGGCAGAAGATAGGCGAGCAGGCCGGAATTCTCGGTGCTCGTCGTCGTCGCGAGCCTGACGCGTGGATTGGCCGGCATCGGCCGGTTGGTGGCAGGTACGTCCGAAGCGGAGGTTTCTTTTCCTCCCATCGCGAAGGCCTGGACTGCGCCAAGGACGAGAAGCGCCGCCAGAGCGGCGGTGCGGACGAATGTCCGCTTTGTGGTGAGATGCATGGTGTCCCCTTTCCGATGCCTTGTAATCGATGCATCCGCTGCGCGGACATCGTCGATCGGGCGGGAGGCTGCGCCGTTTCCTGCGCAACCCATCGACCTGCCGACCTTGGGACCGACGCCGTCGGTTGCCTGTAGGTACGGAAGGTTCGGAGATATGGTGATGTTGGATGTGTCGGCCTGACCGGCCGCACCCGGTCTCCTGTTCAATCAGGCGCTGGGTGGCCAATGATAGCCGACAAAGTGGATATCGTCAATAAAACAGGGTTTTCAATCTTCCATGTCGAACACCCGGATGTCGAACCAGAAACCCGATCCGCTGACCGAATCGAGTTCCGCCTTGACTATGGCAGTATGCCCGTCCTCTATTTCCTGTAGCTTCCTGAAGGCGGCGGTTTCAGACTCAGGCAGGCTCGCCACGAGCCGGCGATAGAAGGCGCTGGTCTCCACCTCTGCGCGGAGAGCGTTTTCGAGCGCGGCAAGCTGCCCCCCGTCGGGGCTCGAGCGGAAAGCCGCCTTGGCCTTGGCCACCGAGGCGGGGATATCGCTCGGAAGCGAATTCTTCACGAGCGAGGCGTCGGGTCTGAGGCCCTTGCCCGCGTCGGCTATGGCAGCTTCGATGAATGCGACGTGCCGTCCCTCGTCGGCGGCAAGGAAGTCGAAAAACGCCTTGGCCTCGGGCGCCGTCGAGTCGGCCGCCGCCACCCGGTACAGATCCGCTATCCTCGTCTCGTAGTCGAGGGCTTCTTCAAGGGCTTCCTTCAGGGTCATGGTTCAACCTCCACGTCTTTGGCATCCGGCGCTCCGCTGTCGAGGAGCCCTTCCAGCATGAGCCTTCTAAGAGAAGAATGCAAATGGTATACTGGCGCGTCAGCAAGGAGACCCATAGCACCATGGCAGAGAGAAGAATAGTCGAGTGCGTTCCCAATTTCAGCGAAGGACGGGACAAGTCGGTGATCGAGGCGATAGCCAGGTCGATCCAGGCGGTTCCAGGCGTAATGCTCCTTGACGTCGATCCCGGCGCGGACACCAACCGTACCGTATATACCTTCGTCGGCGAACCTGAGGCGGTCCTCGAGGCAGCGCTGCGTTCGGCGGCGACGGCATTCGGGCTCATCGACATGTCGAGGCACTCCGGGGCACATCCCAGGATGGGAGCCCTCGATGTCTGCCCCTTCGTGCCGGTGTCCGGCGTGACGATGGACGATTGTGTGGAGCTCGCCAGGCGAGCTGCAGAGCGCATCGCCGCCGAGCTGTCCGTCCCGGTCTACCTTTACGAGAACGCGGCCAGCCGGCCCGATCGCCGGAACCTCGCCGACATCCGCTCCGGCGAGTACGAAGCGCTTTCCGACAAGCTGGGCAAACCTGAATGGAAACCCGATTTCGGCCCGGCCGCCTTCGTTCCCTCGTGGGGAGCTACGGTCGTCGGCGCGCGGGATTTCCTCATCGCCTACAACGTCAACCTGAACACCCGCGACAGGAAACTGGCCAACGAGGTTGCCCTTGCCGTCCGCGAAGGCGGGCGCGCGGCCCGGGACCATGCAGGGAATATTCAGAAAGACGCGAACGGCGAGAAGGTGATGCTGCCAGGACGGCTCAGGCACGTCCGCGCCATCGGCTGGTACATAGACGCCTACCGCAAGGCGCAGGTCTCGATCAACCTGACCAATTACCGGGAGACTCCGTTGCACGTCGTATACGAGACGGTAAGGGAGGAGGCCGAGAAGCTGGGGCTGTCGGTCTGCGGCAGCGAACTGGTCGGGCTCGTTCCCCTCGAGCCCCTTGCCGAGGCGGGAAGATGGTACCTGCGGCGCATGGGCAAGAGCGCCGGGGCCCCCGAGGCGGAACTCCTCGAGCTGGCCGCGACCACGCTGGGGCTCGACTCGGTCGCGCCTTTCGACCCCGCGAAGAAGATCATCGACTACGTGGCCAGGGCGAAGGCGCCGCTGGTGGCGATGAGCGTGGAGCGCTTCGTCGACGAGGTGTCGAGCGACTCGCCGGCGCCGGGCGGCGGCTCGGTGGCCGCTCTCGCCGGTTCCCTGGCGGCGGCACTCGCGGCGATGGTCGCCAACCTGACCGTCGGCAAGAAGGGCTACGAAAGTACGTGGGAGGCAATGTCGGGTCTCGCCGTCAAGGCGCAGGCAGTCAAGGCAAGGCTGACCAACGCTGTCGACGACGACACGAACGCGTTCAACGCGGTGATGGACGCCATGAAGATGCCGAAAGCGACCCCGGCCGAGAAAGCCGCCAGGGACGCCGCGCTCCAGGCGGGTTACAAGTCTGCGGTCGCGGTGCCGCTTTCCACGGCAGAAGCCTGCGTCGAGGCACTGATGCTGGCTCAGGAATCGGTGGCCGGCAACAGGAACTCCGCGTCGGACGCGGGAGTTGCCGCCTTGATGGCACGCGCCGGCGCCCATGGAGCGGCTCTCAACGTCCTTATCAACCTAGGCTCCATAGCCGACCCTGACTATGTTTCATCGATGAAGGCAGCCGTCGCCGGACTCCGCGCCAGCGCGGACGAACTGTGCGACAAGGTCGTCGCCGCGGTGGAATCCACCTTCTCATAAGCCAAGTGCACATTTATTACACAGAGGCACAGAGAGATCTGAGCCTCTGTGCATATTCTTAGCATTCCAGAGTGATCAGAATCCCGGCATGTCGGCCAGGCCACCGGCATTGACGACCTTCTTGAAGCCGGCCATCGACAGTATCCGCGCGGCGAAGGCGCTTCTCGAACCCGAGGCGCAGTACAGCACGAGCGGGGCGGTCTTCTCGCCAATCTCCGCAAGCCTCGTCGTTATCACGTTCACCGGGATGTTGACGGCATTAGGGAAATGCTCGTCCTCGAATTCTTCGGGGGAACGCACGTCGATAATCTTCGCTCCGCCTTTGATCATGTCCAGAATCGGGTCAGCCATATGTTCCTCCAGAAAAATGTTATAGGGTTCCGGCTGCGAAGCCAGTTACCAAAGCCAGGCTCAACGCGCCGCCTGAAATGTTCTTTACGTCGACACGGCCGGCCTGCATCAGCTTCCGCAGCGCGATATGGCTCTCGTAGCCTGCGCGGGACAGCAGGAGGAGCGGACCCGACGGTAGTTCCTCCATGCGCCAGTCGAATTCATCGAGCGGTATGTGCACGTTTCCGGGCACGGGCGCCTTGCGTCGCTCTCCATTCGTCCTTACGTCGACGATAGTGGCCTTGCCTCCCGACACGAGCTTCCAGGCTTCGGTCGCCGAAACGACGGGCGCGTATCCTGACTCCGCGTTCTGCGCCACGAAGGCGACCATGTTCATCGGGTCGTTGGCCGCGCCGAACGGAGGCGCGTACGCCAGGTCCAGTTCCGCCAGGTCGTCTATGCCGAGGCCGGCCGCGATGGCGGTCGCCGCCACGTCGATGCGCTTGTCCACGCCTTGCTTGCCAAAGGCCTGGGCTCCCAGCAAGCGCCCCGAACCTCGCTCGTAGACGATCTTGAGGCTCATCTCCTCGGCGCCGGGGTAATAGCTTACATGATTGTAGCGATGCACCGTCGCGGTGGCGGCGTCCAGTTGCAGTGCCGAGGCAGCTTTCTCCGACAAGCCCGTCATCGCGAAGGTATGCTCGAGGACCTTGAATACGCTCGTGCCGGCAGCCCCCGCGTATCGCATGGAGCCGCCCAGTGCGTTCGTGGCGGCGATGCGGCCCTGCCTGTTCGCAGGGCCCGCCAGCGGTACGCGGGCGGGCTTGCCCGAGATGCGGTTGACCGTCTCGACCATGTCTCCGGCCGCCCAGACATGCTCGTCGCTCGTGCGCATGTATTCGTCCACGACC
The DNA here is from genome assembly GCA_002839245.1 of Spirochaetae bacterium HGW-Spirochaetae-7. Lineage (GTDB taxonomy): Bacteria > Spirochaetota > Spirochaetia > Treponematales > UBA12059 > SZUA-370. Next base: position 7,797 of record PGXR01000112.1, read on the forward strand.
AGGCCGCCCGTCGGGCCTATCGCCAGGGAGGCGGACTTGGCAAGGTCGACGTTCGGCTTGACGCCTGCCGATACCAGCACGACGTCCGCGCTTATCTCGGTGCCATTGTCCAGCACAGCGACTCCGCCCTTGCCGTCTGCCGACTTGCGCAGGGACTTTACCGACCGGCCGGTGATGACCGATGCGCCGGCTGCCTCGAAGGCCTTTCCTATCATCGCGCCGAATTCGGCGTCAGCCGGCGGCATCACGTACGGGGTCAGCTCGACGATGGTCGTGGCAAGTCCCCTGGCGATGAACGCCTCCGCAGCCTCGAGCCCGATGAAACCTCCGCCTATCACCAGCGCAGAGGCCGGGGAGCGTTCGCCCATGAACTTGTGCACGGCGTCCATGTCCGGGATAGTCCAGAGGCGGAAAACGTGGTCGGCGTCGGAACCGTCAATCGGCGGCATGAAAGGGGAGCCGCCCTGTGCCAGGATCAGTGAGTCGTAAGGAAGCTTTGATTCCCCGAGGGGGCCGCGGACAGTGACCGTCCTGGCCGCGCGGTCGATGGATATCGCCCTGGTCTCGAGCAGCACCTCGACGCCGTAGCGGGCCGTGAAGCCCTCGGGCGTCTGCAAAATCAGTTCGCTGCGCTTCTCGATGTCCCGCGATATGAAATACGGCAAGCCACAATTGGCGAACGAAACATAGCGCCCCGCTTCGACTATCGTCACGCTCGCGGTGGCGTCGATACGCTTGGCCCGTGCAGCCGCGGTCGCTCCGGCGGCGACTCCGCCGATGATGATCAGTCGTTTGACTTCCTTCGCCATATTGCCACTCCTTATGTTTGTTTCCGAATATATACAAAACACTATATTAAGTCAACAACCATAGCGCTCAAACGGGAACGGTTTGCGCTCATCGCCCTACAGCCCTATACTTGCAGTATGGATACAGTATCGTTGAAGGGAACCCCCGGAGGCAAGGCCGCCGAACTGCTCGCGTTTATCTATGGCGACAGGGCCGGCGAGGCATCGAGCCTTGTCGAGGCAGTGCTGGCGCGGCGATTGCCCGGACTCGAACGGTCGGGCCGCCTGCGGGCCGGCAGGACCGGCGCACGCGCGTTCACCGAGAAGGACGCGCTTCTCATCTCTTACGGGGACATGGTGGCTCCCCTGGCGGCCGCCGGTAATGGCCAGAGTTCGCTCGCGCGGCTCGGCGATTTCATCGACCGGCGCATGGCGGGCCTGTTCACCTACCTCCACCTGCTGCCGTTCTTTCCGTACTCTTCCGACGACGGCTTTTCGGTGATGGATTACCGTGAGGTCGACCCCGCTCTCGGGACCTGGGGCGATATCGAAGCGCTCGGAAAGACGCGCTCGCTCGCCTTCGACCTTGTCTGCAACCACGCCAGCGTCCAGGGAACCTGGTTCACGTCGTTCAAGGCGGGCCGGAAGCCGTTCGACCGATTCTTCATCACCCGTCCCCTCGACTACGATGCCTCCTCCGTCCTCCGGCCGCGCACCCATCCCCTGATAACGCCGGTCGAACTCGATGACGGCAGGACGGTCGGTGTCTGGACGACCTTCAGCGCGGACCAGGCGGACCTGGATTTTTCGGAACCGGCGGTGTTCGCCGAGTTCCTCGACATAGTGCTTGGATACGCCGAGCGCGGCGCGGGCCTCCTCAGGCTAGACGCGATAGCCTACCTCTGGAAGGAAGACGGGACGAGCTGCGCCCACCTTCCACGGACCCACGCGATCGTCAAGCTGCTTCGCGCCCTCATCGACTCCGTGGGATTGGACATGGTCCTCCTGACCGAAACGAACGTTCCCCATGAAGAGAACATGTCGTATTTCGGCTCGGGCGACGAGGCGGCCATGGTCTACAACTTCAGCCTGCCGCCGCTCGTGCTCCACGCGTTCGCCACGGGCGACGCGAAGCCGCTTTCCGACTGGGCCGCAGCGCTGCGCGTACCGGCGGGGCTCCTCAATTTCCTCGCCTCCCATGACGGCATCGGCGTCACGCCCGCCCGGGGCCTGATCGCCGACTTCGACAGGACCATCGAAGCCGTCAAGCAGCGCGGCGGCCTCGTATCGTACAAGGCCGCTCCAACGGGACCGGCGCCGTACGAACTCAACATTTCGTGGGCCGACGCCGTCTCGAGGCCGGAGGCGGACGACGATGAACGATCCCGCGCACTGATCGCCAGCTACGCAGTGGCTTGCGCGATGGACGGAGTCCCCGCATTGTATTTCCCCTCGATCGCCGGTTCGCGGTCCTGGTGCGACGGCCCCGCGCGGCTCGGCTACAATCGCGCCATCAACCGGGAACGCCCGCGACTCGACGAACTCGAGGCCTCGCTCGCCGATCCGGCTTCGATGCGGTCGCGGTCGCTGGCCGGCTTGTCATCGTTGTTGAGGGAGCGGGCCAGGCGACCCTCCTTCGCTCCCGCTGCCGCTCGTGTCGCGCACCCGGCCTCCGGCCCCGTATTCATCGTCGAGCGCGGGACCGGAAACGACGCGGTGCTCGTTCTGATCAACTGCTCGCCGTTCCAGGCGGCGGCGACTATCCCCGCGGCATGGGAACGGACAGCGCGGGCCTTTGACCCGGTGAACGGCAGGGCAGTTCAGCTGCCCCCGAGCCATGGCTTCGTGACGCTCGGGGCTTACGACGTGCGATGGCTTGAACGCCGGAAATGACGGACACCAGCGGCGTCGTTCGCCGTCAAGGATTTCAGTTGGCCTCGATATTTCCCGACGGTGCCCTGGCCAGTTCCAGGAGGCGCTCCTTGTACCTGTGGGCCTTGTTCCGGTCGACGACGACCTGGAGCACGTCACCCGGATGGATGTCGATATCCTTGTCCGGGAAGAGTTCGGACTCCCCCCGTTCGACCGCGACGAGGATGCAACCTTCGGGGAGCTTGTCCACGACAGTCGAACATTTTTCGAGTACAGAGCCTTCGAAAACCGGTATATAGAGTGTGACCGGCGATGGATGGGCTCCATCGTGGCGGTCCGGCGCCAATTTCGCCAGCAGGATGTCGTATATCGGCTTGTTGCGGAGTATGCCCGAGCCAAGCGACGCGACGACGGCGACCAGGATGAATGCCGGGAAATGCGCGAAGCTGCCGGCCATCTCCGTGATGAGCACGGCCCCCGTGATGGGCGCCCTCACCACGGCGGTGAAGAACCCGGCCATGCCTAGAAGGATGTAGTTGGGCAGATACTGTTCCGGGAGCCCGAGTTCATTGAACGGGAAGGCGCACAACGCGCCAATAAGCGCGCCGATCGCAAGCAGCGGAAGGAATATGCCGCCAGGCGCGCCGGAACCATAGGAAAACAGGGTAAAGACCAGCTTGCCGGCAATGAGGGCTGCGACCAACCATGGCCCGCGTTCGGTATGGATGAGCGATTCGACCAGGGGGTGTCCGCCGCCGTTCAAAGCCGGGACCACCAGGCATACGCCGGCCGCGACGACGAAGGCCGATACCAGGCGCAGCATCTCGCTGGGGACGACGCGCCGGTACATCGATTGGGTCCACACGATACCCCGGCTGAAAATGGTACCGACGAGGGCGGAAGCCACCCCGATGAGCGGGATGGTGACGATGTACATTTCCACTGGCAGCACGTTCGCCAGGCTGATGCCGAATATCGGCGCGTGGCCGAAGAATGCCCACATCACCACGTTGGCTGAGAACGACGCGATGAGCGAGCTTGTCAGCATGACCGGCGATACGCTGCGGTGCAGCTCCTCGATGCAGAAAAGCACGCCGGCAAGCGGCGCATTGAAGGCCGCGGAAATGCCCGCGGCCGCGCCGGCAGTCACGAGGTAGCGCTGATACTCGTGCTTGCCGGTCAACTCGGTCAGCGCCGCGCCGGTGAGTGCTCCCAGCTGTATCGACGGGCCTTCCCGACCCAACGACAGGCCGGCTCCGAGCGCAAGGCTGCCCCCGATGAATTTGAACGGCAATTCTTTTTTCCAGTCAAAACGAATCCTCCGCATGAGGAAGGCCTTGACCTGCGGAATGCCCGAGCCGTTGATATGAGGCGACGACTTGAGCATGATGGCCGTCACCAGGCCCATCGCCCCGGCTGCGCATAACCAGATGACGATATTGACGACGGGATGCGTCACGAAGGAGAGGGCGACCCTCCGTTTCGTCTCGAGGAATAAAATCGTCATCCTGTAGGCTACGACTATAAGCCCCGATACAAGACCGACCACAGCGCTCCAGACATAAATGCCTGCGCGCTTGCGGTCATTGCTGTATTCTGTAAATTTTGATGATCCAGACATTGATTTGCTTGATCCTCTGCTGCGTTCTGTTGACGGACAACCGTACTCCATTTGGAATGAACTTGACAACCGCGACATATGGCATACAAATCAATTTATCAAGATGTCCGGATTGGCAGCCAATTTAAAAAACCGTCTCAGGCTCGTCGATTGCATGACCATCGTGTTCATCTGCTTCAACATCCTGTTCATCGCCTTCGCGCGGGACAGGATCGACCAGCCGCTCCCGATCGCCGCCGGCTACATGGCCTGCCTCGTCGCCTCCCTCGCCGTCATCGCGGCGGGAGGTCCGGAACGCTACCGGCCGCCGCGCACGAAAGCCATGGTCATAATCCGGTGGTTTCAGGGCTTGGTTAGACAAGCGTATCCTCTGCTCTTCCTGTCGTACTTCTTTCTGGCCGTCACGCGATTCGACAACGCCGTCTTTGCCGAGAACCTGGATCCATGGTTTGCCGCGATGGACCGCGCCATCTTCGGTTCGGTGCCGGCCAGCTGGCTGATGGTACGCTACGAATCGTGCCTGCTGTCGGAGCTGTTCCATGGCGCCTACGTGCTGTATTACCTGTCCATCCCGGCTCTCGCATTCTGGCTCCATGCCAAGGACCGCGAAGGCCTGGCCGAGTACCTCGACGTGATGCTGCTCCTGTTCTACGCAGCCTGCATTACGTATGTATTCCTGCCGGTCGTGGGCGGGCGCTTCGATCCGGCCATCAGGACCCTTGCCGAGGAGTATCGATTCGGGCCGTTCACCAGGATCATGGCCTTCATCTACCGAGGCACCCTGCACGCCGGTGCCGCGTTTCCAAGCACGCACGCGACGATTGGCCTCGTCATCGCCCTCGTTGCCAGGCGGCGGGCTCTGCCTCTTGCACCGTTTCTCGCCGCCAATGCCGCCCTCATCCTCGTGGCGACCGTCTACTGCGGCTACCACTATGTCGTCGATGTGCTGGCGGCCATCGCCTACGTCGCCGTGCTGTATCCCCTGACGATCGGGTTGCATGGGAGATATGGAGCTTTACCCCGTTGATGCGGCGGCATGACCGGAATGTGCATTAAATTTAGGAATTTAGGGAAATTACTGAAGAAATATCTTTAATTCCATCAATTAGTGGTCTAAACTGATAGACAGTACTTTTTCTGAATGCAGCAAAGTTGTCGACAGGGAGGCCCCTAAATGAGGTTATTCCAGCGTCTTGTTCTTGTGACGCTACTCTTCACGTCAATCGTGGGTGCTGGAGCCCAGGGATCCGACGTGACAGTGTCCTTCCTGCCCGGAGTGTCGGTGCCGCTCGGGCCAATGGTGGACGGTGACCTCGTCGCCTATTCGATGTGCTGATGCAAACAACGATTTGGGCTGGTACGGCGTCCAACAGTGGCACTTATCTGTATATCGACAACGGTACCTTGTCGAACAACTGGACCGGATACATTGACGACTTGCGAATCTATAATGTTGCCTTGAATTTGACACAGATTCAGGATCTCTTTTCCAAAGACTAGCAAAATTGAATGGGGTCAGAGACAGGATAAATAAATAGCCCCCCGGCTTGTCCGGGAGGGGCTATTTACTGTGCGATGTTGCTTTTGCACGATTTTATTACGTGAGCTGACGCTCCTTAATAGTTGTCTCCCCTGCACCAGTCATTCCTGCCAAAGGGCCCATAGTTAGACACCAACCCCTTTACTTCCCCCTCATCCCGGCGAACGGCTCGATGGTGCAGGACTTGCCTGATCATATTTCAAGACCCTGTCGATAGCCCGGAATGACTATCCCATCCACTCATGTTATAATCCAATGTGTCTATCTGGAGGTACGCCATGGCAAGAGTCGAGGGCACGAGTGCGCTGAAACATGACGGAAAGTACACCTTGGCAGACTGGCGGTCCTGGCCTATTGACGAACGCTGGGAGCTCATAGACGGCATCGCGTACTGCATGAGTCCGGCACCGAGGGTCCCTCACCAGGAAAAGGCCTACGACCTCGGCAGGAAACTCGGCAATTTTCTTGAAGGTATGCCGTGCAGACCCTTCATGGCTCCCCTGGACGTCTTCCTTGAAGAGGACGCTCAAGGAGATGGCGGCATAGTAGTCGAGCCGGACGTCATGGTCGTATGCGAGCAGGGGAAGATTGCCGATGACGGTATCCACGGCGCACCCGACTTTGTAGCCGAGGTGCTGTCCGACAGCACCGCCAACAAAGACTTCGGCGTCAAGAAGGAGCTGTACGAGCGTTCGGGCGTTCGGGAATACTGGATCATCCATCCCGACACTGGCGACATATTTCAGTACGTCCGCGATGGCGCTCTTTTTGCCCCTGTACAGGAACACCGCCGCGGCGTGCCGGTGCACAGTTCCGTTTTCACCGGGTTCAGCTGGGCGTGTACATAAAACGGATTTGGTTGACGGATCAGGCGATAGTCATGAACAAAGTCCGCCCCGGCTCTCACCAGGGCGGGCTATTTTCAAGAGAGAAAATTCCTTACTTCACCATCATCCCCGCGAACGGTTCGATGGTGTATGACTTGCCTGACTCGAAGTCGTAGACGAATTCGATAAGGAAGGCGCCCGATACCATGCGGAGGGTATGCCTGCCTGGCTGGACCTGGCCCTTGAAGTCCTTCTGGGCTGCGCCGTCGATGTACAGCTGTATCTGGCTCCAGGGATTGCCCTTCATGGCGGGATTGGTCATCGAAGCGGGGATCTCGAAGGAATAGCTGGCCATCATAGGCTGGAGCGCGGGCGTGTAGCTGAAGCCGCCGGTGCCTACGGTTATCTGGATGGAGAAGTCCATGAAGCCGCCGGCCCTGACGGTCAGTGTGTAGGTGCCCGGGGCGACCTGTGCGACAAAGGGGCTTCCGCCGGCTACACCAATCTTCGTGCCGTTGAGGAATACCTCCGCGCCCGGGAATAGGTTGCCGAGGTTGAGCGGCACTGCTATCGGGTTGAGGCTGGCGTTGACGACGGCCGCGCCGGTAACACTGACTGACTGAGAGTAGTCGTTGTAGCCGGGAGCGCGAACTACGACATTGTACGAGCCGCGGGATACCTGGCCCGTGAAGGGGGTCTTGCCCGCCTGTATGCCGTTGATGAACACGTCGGCGCCAGCCACGTTGGCGTTGACCGAAAGCGTGTAGTTGACGACGGCCGGGGGCGGAGTGGGGGTCGGAGCGGGCAGGACAGCGCCGCCCGAGCCGCCGAGCTGGGCATTGACGGTCAGGCCGCCCGCGCCAATGGTGATCCTCTGCCTGAATTCAGGAAGACCGGACTTCCGCACGACAAGTTCGTGATTGCCTGTGCTTACCTGGCCGCTGAACGTGGGATTGCCGATGCCCAGGAGCTTGCCGTCCAGGATGACCTGGGCCGGGCCTTCGCTGGCTATGACGGTCAACATCGCCCTGGATTGGGCAAAAGCTCCGAATACGAGGCTGAAAATCATGCAGAGCGTCAGGAACGGTCTGTTTAGTCTCATAGCTTGCATCTCCTTTGTAAAAGTTTCATCGTTACTATACTACCGATAAACAATTGTATCGCCTGGTGGAAACAATACTACATTATTTTGATAATTTATTGGATTGCCTTTGTTTTTTTGTCTATTCCTTGCTATGATTGTCTACATGCGGGTATCCGCTACGCAAGGAGGACTAACTATGATGAAGAAGGCGATTCTAGTATTAGCCATATTCGCTTTCGTCGCGACTGGCGCCTTTGGTCAGCTCGTACTCGGCGTGACTGGTGTGCAGTATTACGAGGAAGATCCTGTTACCGGCAAGTTGCCTACGCTGGGCGAGGCCTGGGGAGACTTCCGTGATGGCACTGGTGTCTATTGGGGCGGTTTCGCCGAACTGATCATGGGAAAGACTGGACTGGGGCTGTCGTTCAACCAGCAGACATTAAAGGACGCTTCAGAGCCCTCAGGTATTCTTGATATGTGGAACTATGATGTAAACCTTTCTCTTTCGTATCACGTTTTCGGCGGCCGGGCATTCATTGATCCTTTCCTGCAAGCTGGTGTTGGATTGCTCGCATTTGATTATAAGGACAAAGCCGGAGCTGCAACAATTTATAACGGTATTAACCCGGATGAGCCACTTTTTGGGTCAAATTACTTCGATTTCGGACTCGGACTTGGCGTGAACTTTGGTGGTATAGGTATATTCTTCAAAGGAATGTACAATGTCCAGAGTTCAACTCCATTGTACGAAAACAATGGCTATTCTTATCCGTGGCCCGTCATGCCCTTCAAGTGGGTCTTCGGAGCCAAGCTGATCCTCTAGACAAACTGATCTGACAATGAAAAAGACGCCCTCGCAAAGGGCGTCTTTTTTTAGGTAGCGAGGCAGGCCGAACACCCATGTCATGACAGGTATCACGGCATAGGCCAGTCCATCCTCTATCCGTTCGTATTCCCTTTATGCGCCATCGTCTCGAAGACCCGCAGCAGCTCTATGGGCAGCGGGAACAGAATCGTCGAATTCTTCTCGACCGCTATCTCGGTCAGGGTTTGCAGGTAACGCAGTTGCAGGGCGGCGGGCTGGGTGGCGATCACCGCGGCTGCCTGCGTCAGCTTCTCGCTGGCCTGGAGTTCACCCTCGGCAGCGATGATCTTGGCCCGCCGCTCGCGCTCCGCCTCGGCCTGCCTGGCCATCGCGCGCTTCATGCTGTCGGCCAGCTCTACCGTCTTGATCTCGACGGCGCTCACCTTGATGCCCCAGGGATCGGTGGCCTCGTCGAGCAACCTCTGGAGTATGACGCCGAGCTCGGCGCGCTTTGACAGCATCTCGTCCAGTTCATGCTGGCCCAGGACCGATCGCAGGACAGTCTGCGACAGGAGGCTGGTGGACGTGGCGTAATCGGCGACCTTGTTTATCGCCAGGGCCGGATCGAAGATGTTGAAATACACGACGGCGTCGACCAGTACCGGCACGTTGTCCCTGGTGATCACTTCCTGCTTGGGCACGTCTATCGTGAACGTCCTCATGTCCATTTTCCTGACGATGTCGATCCTGAGAGGGAATACCAGGTTGAAGCCAGGCTGCAGGATGGCCCGCATCCTGCCCAGACGGTAAAGGACGCCGCGCTGGTACTCGGTGACGATGCGCACCATGGGTGGCAGTATCAGGAAGGGAATGGCGAACAAGGCGAAGGATCCATAGCCCAGGAAACGCGGCGCGATGAAACAGGTCACGACCCAGACGGCCCCGGAGGCTATGAGGAAAATACTCATGGCGAGCGCTTTCCGCGCCAGGGCCACGACGATCCACAGTAACCACCATGCCGCGAACAGGGCCACGAGCGGTAAGAAGAAGTTCATGTCGACCTCCTTGCGGAAACGGGTACACCGATAATTCTCGGCGCTGTGGTTACATCCGTCAAGGCAAATGGTCGCCTCGATCCGGCAGAACCGGCACTCAGTTCCCCGTTGCTGCGAAGCTCCTGAGACAGGCGACGACGAGCGCGTGGTCCTCTTCTTGCGGGAGGCCCGAAACGGTCGCGCAGGCGACAAGTCCCGCTCCCTTCACGCGTATCGGGAAGGCGCCGCCGTGGGCCGAGAATTCCATCGAACTGACGTGGGACTTCTCCTCTATCGTCAAGCCAGCGAGAGCAAGGGAAACGTGGACGGCGAGCGAGCTACGTTCGAAGCGGAAGCAGACGTTCGCCTTCCGGCGTATCCATTCATCGTTGTCGCCCGTTGCGCCTGCAAGCGCAGCGTGGAAGAGGATGCGGCCTGGCCGGCGGATGTCGATGGCGACCGAGGCGCTTCGGCGGCGGGCTTCCTCGACGAGCAGGTTGCCGAGCCTCCAGGCGTCATCTTCGTCGAACCTGTCCAGGACCAGTTCCGCCTCGTCAGCCGCGATGCTGTCGAGCATTCCCTTGCTTGGTGTCATGCTTCGAGCCCGGGCACGTCTATCCAGCGGCGTTCCTTCCAGCTCCGCATCGCTGACTCGGCGAGCTGGACGCCTTTCGCGCCGGCAAGCAAGTCCCAAGGGAACGGATCGTCCTGGACGACGTGAAGCAGGAACAGCTCCCACTGGGCCTTGATTGGGCGTCATCGCCTCGCCCTGGATGCGGCACTCCCGCAGCCCTGCCATGGCGGAACCGTTGGTGCCGTCGACCTGCATGGTAAAGAGGTCGTCCCGCCTGACGCGCACGTCCCACGAGCTGTTGAATTGGCATACCGTTCCGCCAGCCAGTTCGAAGGTCCCGTAGGCCGAGTCCTCGGCGGTGCATTCGTATGTCTTGCCCTTCTCGTCGACGCGCCTGGGAAGGTGGGTGGCGCCCAGGACGGAAACGGAGCGTATGTCGCCGAAGAGGTTCGATATCACGTACTGCCAGTGGCAGTACATGTCCAGGATGATGCCGCCGCCGTCCTCTGCGCGGTAGTTCCAGGACGGCCGCTGGGCGGGCTGGGCGAAGCCGTCGAACACCCAGTAGCCGAACTCGCCGCGGACCGAGAGGATGCGGCCGAAGAAACCCGTGTCGATGAGGTAACGCAGCTTGAGGAGGCCCGGCAGCCAGAGCTTGTCCTGGACGGCGCCGTTCTTTACGCCTGCCGCCTTCGCCGCCCGGTACAGGCCGATGGCCTCGTCCAGTGTGGTGGCGGTGGGCTTTTCCGTGTATATCGCCTTGCCCGCCGCGATGGCCTTAAGGATGGAAGCCGGGCGGAGATTCGTCAGCTGGGAATCGAAGTATATCTCGTTCTTGCGGTCGGACAGGGCGGCGTCGAGGTCGGTCGTCCAGGAGGACACGCCGTGCGCGGCAGCCAGCGCGCGCAGCTTTCGCTCGTCCCTGCCGACGAGAACCGGTTCCGGCACGATGAGCGTCCCGTCGCGGGCGACCAGGCCGCCCTGGTTCCGGATCGTCAGCAACGACCGTACGAGGTGCTGGTTCGTTCCCATCCTGCCGGTGACGCCGTTCATGATGACGCCTATCTTCTTCTCGCTCATACGTGCTCCCTCAATGCGCCCAGGATCATGCGGAGCCAGGCATCCTGGTCCATGGCCCAGAACCTCCGCGAGAATATCTCGACTTCGACGAAGCCGTTGAATCCGGCCGCCTCGACCCATCCGCGTATGAGGGGTATGTCGATGCAGCCTTCGCCCATCAATCCCCTGTCCTCGAGCATGTCGAGTACGGGGGTCTTCCAGTCGCATACGTGGAAAGCCTTTATCAGCCCGAGCCGGCCCGCCCGGGCTATCTGTGCCTCGAGCGCGGGATCCCACCATACGTGGAACACGTCGACGGCGACCCCAAGCGACGGGCTCCCGAAGCGCTCGCAGAGGTCGTTCGCTTCCGCCAGCGTGTTGATGACCGACCGGTCTCCGGCATACATGGGGTGCAGGGGCTCGATGGCAAGGCTCACTCCCTCTGCTTCCGCGAACGGAAGTATCACCTCGATGCCGGCCTCGACCTGCGCTCGGGCATCGGCGATGCGGACTTTGGGATCGGCCCCGCATACCAGCACGATCAGCGGGGCGCCGAGCGCGGACGCAACGCGGATCAGCCGTTCGTTGTCGCGGATGCGTTCCCGGCGGACCGCTGCCAGGGCGGCGGGAAAGAAGCCTCCCCGTACGAGCGATACAGCGGAGAGGCCCGCGGATCGTATCATGGCGCCTGCCTTGGCCGCGTCATGGCCCTCGAGCGCCTCTTTCCACACGGAGATCCCGGCCACGCCGGCCTCCGCGTACTTGCGGACCGCGGTCTCGAGGTCCCAGGGCTTGGTCGTGGCGGTATGGACAGCGAATCGTGCGGCGTCGTTCATGCGGGGCTTCCGTCTGGGTGGTTTCCGTCCGGGAGGCTTCCGTCCGGTAGGCTTCCGTCCGGATCCGGCCCGATGTCGAAGAATCGCTGGGGCCTCTGCCCCCGGGCTTCCCGGTCCAGCCAGAGCGCCAGTTCGAGGAGATGGTAGTCGCCCCACATGCACGACTCGCCGTGGGGCACGTCGCTGCCGTCGGCGGACCTGTCCCAGCCGTTGGGGTAGTGGTAGACGGCGTGGAGGAGGAGCCCTTCGTGGTCGGGATCCTCGGAAAGGTAGGGTCCGGCCATGAGCGTCGCCGCGGTACGGCGCCCGGCGGCGGTGTAGCGGAGCCCGGCAGGATCTCCTGCGGCCGTGAGGAAGGCGCCCAGGCGGAGGAGGGCCTGGGCGGCTATCGCCGCTGCCGACGAGTCGACCGGTTCCAGGGGGTTGCAGGGATCGGCTGGATGGTCGGCCGCGCCGGGTATCTGCCCGAGCCTCGGTCCGCCGGTGTCCCAGTATGGCACGCCGTCGGGCGGGGTGGAGGCCAGGTAGAAGTCACAGGTCGCCCTGGCGACCTCGGAGAAACGCTTCCGCACGGCTCCGGCGTCGGGAAAGTATGGCAAGGCGCAAGCGGCGACTTCGTCGTCTCCGAGGCCGGCAGCGAACTCGAGCTCCTCTGCAAACCCCAGCATCACCCATGCCAGCCCCCGGGTCCAGGTGGTGTAGGGTGAATAGCCCTGCTGGCTCGACGGGCTCCGGTAGCTTCCGTTGACGGTGTTGAACAGCGATTCGTGGGCGACGCGGCCCGGCACGTCCCATCGGTCACGACCCTGACCGAAGTACACGTTGTAACGCGCGCTGGTCTCCGCGTGCGAAAGAAGCCGCCCCAGGAGGCTCGCCCGGCTGTCCTGCTCGCCCATGAGGACCTGGCCCAGACGGTGGGCGAGCGCGAGGCTCCGGAGGGAGCGCATCGTGTCGGCGAAGAGGCTGTGCGGGCCGTTGAAGGAATGGATGAAGCCGAGTCCGGCCGGCAGGGGCGTCCACCGGGCGGCCTGGACGGCTCCCGAGGCCTTGAGGGCAAGGACGTAGTAGCGGCGTTCCCAGGCTTCGTCGGGAATCGCGCCTTCGTGCATCAGCCGCAGGAGGGTTCCGTAGGTGCTCACGTTGTTGAAACCGTGGTCGTGGACTCCGGTGTGCGTCAGATGGACGGCCATCCGGCTGAGCGTCGAGGTTCTGCCATATTCAAGGAACCATGGATCCTTGGTAGCCTCGTATACCAGGAGGGGGGCGCCGAACTGGAAACCCTGCGTCCACTCGGTCCAGCCTCTGGCCGTGTATGTACCTGCCACCGTGAACACCGGCGCGCCTGATCCTGGCACCCAGCGCCCGGCAAGCCGCCTGATCTTGGCGCCTCCGGTCTCGAACACCCTGCTGCAAGCCGCGGAAAGCTCGGCACGCCCGGGAACCTTTGCCGTATCGATCATCTGGTCTCCCCGTCCATCGGATTTTTCAGAGCCTGGAAATGTGGAACCCGCCGTCGACGTCGAACACTCCGCCGGCCGAGAACGGGAAGGCTCCTTCAAGGAGGACCCGGATCGCCTTGCCGACGTCCTCGCTCGTGCCCCACCGACCCTGGGGGACGAGGCCCTGGGCGATCAGGGCATCGTATTTGGCCTTGACCCCGCTCGTCATGTCGGTGAACATGATTCCTGGCCGTACTTCATACGACTGGATGCCTTCCGGCGCCAGGCGGGCAGCCCACAGTTTCGCCGCCATGGAGAGCGCGGCTTTGGACATGCAGTAGTCGCCCCGGTTGACCGAGGCCGTCTCCGCGGATATGGAGGTCACGAAGACGACCTTGCGTCCGCCGGGAAGCGGGCATCCCGCGAGTGAAGTCATCCAGCGACGGGAAACTCCCTGGGTAAGGAAGAAAGGGCCCTGGACATTGGTCCGCATCAGTTCCTCGAACGACTCTTCGGAGGCGTCGAGGATGTCGGCTCTCGCGCGGGGACCCATACCCGCATTGTTCACGAGAGCATCCACCTCTCCGAAGCTGCCGAAGACATCCTCAACGAGGGCATGGCGTTGCGCCTGATCGGACAGGTCGCAGCGGAATGCCTCGAAACGTCTCCCGGGAACGGCCTCCGCCTGTTTCGCGACGGTTTCACAGAGCGAGATTGTCTCGCGGGCGGCAGATTCGTTGCTCGAGTAGTGGATGGCGACGGAAAAACCGGCGTGCGCAAGCTCGAGCGCGATTCCGCGGCCGAGCCCGCGGCTCGAACCGGTAACAAGGGCCACGGGCGGGCGGGCCGCATTTTCAGGGGATTGTGCCATGGCCGAATCATGGAACGGAGCCCATCCCGTGTCAAGCTCATGCCGGTTTGCCAAGATTGCACAAGCGCTTGATCTCCGACAGCGGCTCGAAATGTTTTATTAGTTCGTCGAACCTTGGTTCTCTGCAAGCACCGGTGTTCGCACGCAGGTAGTAGCGGTGGAGGCATCCATGAACCCA
>PGXR01000113.1 GCA_002839245.1 Spirochaetae bacterium HGW-Spirochaetae-7
GTCTACTCCAGCGATGGGTTGGCGATACAAGGCTTCGTTGCCAAGCCCCGGACGTCCGGACCGTACCCTTGCATCATCTATAATCGCGGTGGAAATCGCGATTTCGCGTCCATTTCTCCGGCAGTCGCCACAAATCTCCTTTGCCGGATCGCCAGCTGGGGTTATATCGTCGTGGCTAGCCAGTATCGCGGCAGCATGGGCGGGGAGGGGCTGGACCAATTTGGGGGAGACGACGTGGATGACGTCCTCAACCTCATCCCCCTGCTCGAGAGCGAAGCACGCGCCGACTCAACGCGAATCGGCATGTATGGCGGCAGCCGCGGGGGCATGATGACGTATCTCGCCATGACGAAGACCGACAGGATCCGGGCTGCCGCTGTGCGCTGCGGAGTATCTGACCTTACAAGCTGGAAAGACGACCGCGGAGACATGGAGAGCGTATTCTCCGAGTTGATCCCCGGTTTCGACCCCGCCGATGATTCGACCCTCATTGAACGAAGCGCGGTATATTGGCCGGAGAAGCTTTGCAAGAGCACGCCCATCCTGCTCCTTCAGGGAACGGCGGACTGGCGCGTGAGTCCTGCTTCCGCCCTTCGCTTCGCGGAGGCGCTTCTTTCCGTACGGCATCCCTTCAGGCTCGTCATGCTGGAAGGATCCGATCATGCCTTGAGCGAGCACCTGCCGGAACGGGATCGACAGGCCAGGGAATGGTTCGACAGATTCGTCCGGGACGGCTCGCCGCTGCCATTACTCGAGCCGCATGGGAGTTGAAGGTTACCTTATCCGCATCAACCCTTTGCGCGTACCGCTTCCGCGAATCGGCCGGCGAGTTCTGCCGGCGGCGTCGAGAGGATGCTTTCGTTCACTTTAAGATAAAATGTCCCAGATTCTGGCGGTGGGAGCTTGACTCCCAACTTCGACATTGTATCGTGCATGCTTGAGGGATCGATGTCATTTCGAGGGATGAGCTTGAATACATTCGTCCCGCCGGGGATATTCGATACGGCAAGTCCGGGTATCCCCGCCAGAATTTGCTTGAATACCTCGGAAACGGCTACGGCTTGAGCGAAGCGCTCCTGGAACGACGTGAGTGACCGCAATGCCGTGGCTGCGAATATCCAGGCTTGGTTCAGTCCTCCGCCGAACATGCGCCTTTCATGGTACAGGCCATCCATGAGCCTGGCCGGTCCGGCAAGGACGGCACCTGAAGGAGCGTTGAAATACTTGTACAACGATATGTAGACGGTATCGAAAGCCGAGGCGTAGCTATCGACCGGGATGCCCGAGTACGCGGACGCGATGAACAGACGGGCTCCATCCAGATGGAGCCCCACGCCCCTGCCGCGGGCGAAGTCGCAGATGGCTTCCATCTCCCCCTGGTCGAATAATTCCCCGTGCATCCGCCTCACCGGGGTCTCGATGGCGATGGCGCCGATGCTGGCCTCGACCCGTGCGGCTTCGGCGTTCTCGAAGGCCGCCTTCACTTCGTCCAGACCGAAGGTGGCCTTGCCGCGGCCCAGGGCGACCGCGTTGATTCCGCTCAATTTCTGGAGGCAGTCCCCAGAATCGTTGTACAGATGGCCTCGCTCTTGCAGGAGCACGCGGCTCTTCCCTCGCATGAGCATCCGGACGGCGAGATGGTTGGCCAGTGTTCCGGTAGGCATGAAGACGGCTTTCTCCTTGCCGATGAGCCTGGCGAAAGCCGTCTCGAATTCCTCGACTGCGCCACCTATTGAGTAGGAATCGATCCCCGTTTCGGTTTCCGTCGTCGTGGCAAGCAATTCCGCGGCGAATTCGGTGGCTGAGACTTCGGGGGCGTCATACAGGAATGATACGACAGCGTCCGGCTCAGGCATCTTCGCTGCCGTGGATATCATCGCTGCCGGAGTACGATTTGACGAAGGCCACGATGTCCGCGATCATCGCGTCGAGTATCACGCGCCCTTTTTTCGCGCTGGCCCGGCTCGGATCACCGTTGATTCCGCTGTCTCCGCCCATTTTCGTCTTCAGCGTTATCTTGTGGATACCGGTCGGGCCCTTCGTGATGTACGGAGCTGGAGGGAACTCCTGCTTCGCCATGCCCATCTTCACGAGATCGGGCCTGATGGCCAGCATGTTCGACGTCTCGCTTTCGTCGCCGTGCCCGCCTTGCTTCGCTTCGCAGACGAAGTCGGAAGCCTCGGCGCCGAGGCCCCGGATATCGGTGACGGCGACCTCGATGTCAAGTTCGTTGTGTAGATCGTAGGACAGTATCGTCAGCGGATAATGCGTCGAGACACCGCCATCCAGGACAAGGAATTTCCTGGCCCCGTGCCGCGCGTAGGACCGGATGATATCTCCGACGAAGCGCTTGAACGTCTCCGCTTCTATCGAAACGCTGCCAGGCCAGTCCATGAACGCCGGAAAGTACGCATAGTTCAGGGTCGGCAGGCGCAGTACGTTCGTATCCCTGGCGACTCCGGCGGCCAATTCGTCGACGACCATCATGTCGGTCCCAAGGGGCAGATGATGGCCATGTTCCTTCACGCCGCCGCCTATGGGCAGCATGACGACGACTTCCCCTTTCAGCAACTCCGCGACCTCACTCCAGGTAAGCTCCGAAAGAATTTTACCTTCCATGATCATGGTCCTCCCACAAGGGCACAAAGGTTCTCGCCGAGAATTGCCTCAAGGACATTCCCCGGAATTCCCGATTCGCGCATGATACGGAGTTCGGTGGCCAATGGGTCTCCGTCGAGATGCGAGTTGAACGGAAAATCGGAACCGAACAGTATCCTGTTCGCTCCTACGAGGTCGACCGCCCGCCGGAAGACAGCCGCGTCGCGCACCGTGGATATTTCGAAGTAGATGTTCTCGCGCCGGACAAGTGCACGTAAATTTTCCTCCACGCACAGACCCGTGTTCGGCTCACATCTGCCCATGTGCGCGATGATGAGATTGATTCGGGGCGCCAGCTTGAGGATGGCCTCGGCCCCGGGCACGATCGCCCTGGTCGGCAGGTGCGCGATCAGGGGGAGCCCGGCCTCGGCGATCGCCGGGTAAATCCTTCCCAGATCGAACCGTTCCGGCTCGAGGAGGAAATGTTGCTTGAACCCGCGGGCTCCGCGGGTTATCCAGTCCGCGACATCATCGCCGACAAGGGCGAAAGGAATTATTCGACCGGGGTGCGTACGACAGGCACTCAATACATAGTCATTCGCCTGTACAGCATCCACCTCCGCCAACGGGAAGGGGAATGCCACCGCGGCATCGACTCCGTTCCTGTCGAGGACAGCTATCAGGGCGGCCACAGTATTCTCCATCCGGTCCCTGAAGGCCGGCTTCTTCTTCTTTTCCTCAGAGATCGGCCGTACGACGAAACTTTCGAGGCCAAGATGCGTATGAGCATCGATAACCGGCATTCCCTGTTCCCCTATTCGTGCTTTGCGTTCGGCTTGGCCGCGTAGAGATTGTTGCGCAGCTTCGGGTCGAGTACGTCCCGGAGGGTATCGCCCAACAAGGTCCAGCCCAGCACGAAGGTGATGATGGTTATCGATGGGTACACGTACGTGTACCAGTAGAAGAACGGATGCTCGCTCGTTCCGAGCAGCCAGCTGCGGGCGAAATTGATCATCTGTCCCCAGTCGGCATAACCCGGCTCAGCCCCGACCCCGAGGAAGCTGAGCGATGCCGCGATCAGCACCGTAGCGCCTACGTCGAGGGACGCAAGTACGAATACAGGAAATATCGAATTCGGCATGACATGGAAGAAGAATATCCTGAACGAACTCATGCCAAGGCTGCGCGCTGAGCTGACGAAATCCTTCTCCTTTACTGACAGCACTTCGCTGCGCATCACGCGCGCGTACTGCCGCCATCCGAAGACTATGAGCGCGAGTATCACCTTGTCCAGGCCTTTCCCCAGCACGATGCTCATGACGATGACCGCGATCAGAAAGGGGAAACTCATGAACAGGTCGGTGATCCGCATGATGATCTCGTCAGCGATGCCGCCGGCGAAGGCGCCAAGGCCTCCGAGAAGTACGCCTATCACCAGGGTCGTAGAGACCACTATCAGCCCGACACGGAACGCGTTCCGGCTACCCCAGACGATACCGTAGAGGATGTCGTAACCGCCACCGGTGGTCCCGAGCAGGGCTTTGGGGGAAGGAGGGGTCGGGAGTGACGAGTAGCTCACCCTCTTGACCGAATAGGGATTCTGGGGATTCTTGGGCGGACAGATCAAGGGCGCCGATAAGGCAATGACCGCCCAGAACGAGATGAGTATCAGGCCTGTCAGGCCGAGCGGATTCCGGAGTACCTTTCGTAGACTGTCCATGCATCACCCCAATGCGATCGTGGGATCGAGTACCACGTACAATAGATCGATTATCATGTTCGTGACGATGATGAATATCCCTATCACGAGCGACACTCCGAGGATCGCCGAGAAATCGAGCCCCTGCGCGGCGGTCACCACGAACATCCCCATGCCGCGATAGTTAAAGACCGTTTCGACGATGACGGCGCCGCCGAGCATGCGGGCGATGAGCGAGCCTGCGAGTGTGATCACGGGGAGCAGGGCGTTCCTGCGCGCGTGCTTCCTGATCACGACCCTCTCCAGGAGACCCTTGGCCCTGGCTGTCATCACGTAATCCTTGTTCAGCGTTTCGAGCAGGGACGAACGCATCATCCTAAGCAAGGTCGAAAGCAGCCCGATGGAATAGGCAAGGGCCGGGAGAAGGAGATGACGCAACGCGTCTAGCGCTACATCGAACCTTCCGTTCAGGATGCCGTCGACGGTATTCATTCCCGTATACCGGTGAAAGGTGGAGAGGTACACGACATCCTCCGCCCATTGGCTGAGCCTTCCCGGCGGGAACCAGCCGAGCCACCCGTAGAACACCACGAGCAACAACAGTCCGAAAATGAACTCCGGCAATGACACCCCGAGTATCGTCGCTACGCGCGCTACCTGGTCGGGTAGCTTGTTGTGGTGCGTGGCTGCATAGGTCCCCAGGCCTATCCCTCCGATGAAGACTATCAACGCCCCGACGATCATCAGTTCCACCGTCGCTGGAAAATATTTTGACAAGGCTTCCGCCACCGGCATGCGCGCCGACGGAGACCATCCGAGGTTCCCATGCATGATACCTTGAAGCCAGGAGAAGTATTGCACATAGAAAGGCTGGTCAAGGCCGTACTTCTTCACCAGCTCGTCGAAGGGGATATTGGCGCCGACCATGTCGGCATTCGGAATGAATACCGCAAGGCGTTCATACGGACTGAGAAAGAGTACGAGCGAGAATATGAGCGCGGACAACAGGATCAGGATCAATGGCAAGGTTGCCAGTCTTCTCATGACATAGCGGATCATCGGGCTTCCTCGGCTGCAGGACTTCGAGGCGGAGAGCCTGAGCCCTCCGCCTCGCAAGGATGGTTTATTTCTTGCTTATGGGATAGAAGTTCAGATTCGTCGGCTGGGCGTTGGGGACATAACCCTTTACCCAGTCCCTGAAGGCGACATTTTCCACAGCCTGGAAGTGGAGGATCGCAAGCGCATTATCATAATCCAGCTGCTGCAGCTTGAATGAAGCCGCCTGCCTCTTCTCGGG
Organism: Spirochaetae bacterium HGW-Spirochaetae-7; assembly: GCA_002839245.1. Taxonomy (GTDB): domain Bacteria; phylum Spirochaetota; class Spirochaetia; order Treponematales; family UBA12059; genus SZUA-370. The sequence continues at coordinate 5,595 of PGXR01000113.1, forward strand.
ATCGTAGCTTGTGGCGACGATGTCGATTAGGGGATCGAACTCCTTCTTGGCCAAGTCCATATATCCGCCCCATTCAGCGTAACCGCCGGCGGAGTGCATATGCTCGAACAGGGGGAGATAGGGATCGAATACGGAAGGCAGGATACCGAACAAGGTGAGGGGGAGCTGCTTGTCCTTTACGGCGCCAACATAGCCGGCCCATGGAAGCGATGCCAGCTCTATCTTGAACTTGGGATTCAGGTTCTCGATGTTGGCCTTGAGTATCTCGAGGGCCATCTGCCGATGCTTCGAACCGCTCGAATATACCGCGGTCATCTTGAAACCCTTGTCCCAAAGCTGGCCGCCCCATGCCTTCTTGAAATGGTCGCGAGCCTTGTTGGCATCGAAGTAATACTGCGGGTTCTTGGGATTGGCCGTGGGAAATCCGATGAGGACCGGCCCGTACGGTTTCAGTGCCGCGCCCTGGAAGACGTCAGTGATGAAGGCGTCCCAGTCGAAACTATATTCGAAGGCCTTGCGGACGTTGATGTCGGAAAAGAAATCCTTGGGAATGCCGGTCGGCCCAAGCTTTCCGTCACCGATATAGCTGCTGTTCGAAGCGATGCCCATCACGAAGTTGATCTTCATGAGCCACGCGGAAGGCAGGTTGGACATAACGGTGATCCCGGGGCTTCCCTTGACCTGCCCGATTTCGTCAACAGAAACCGCGATGAAGTCCACGTCGCCGGCTTTCAGCTGCAAGATCGCGGTCTGGTTGTCCGGGACTATCCTGCGGATGACCCTTTCAAGGGAAGGAGCGCCAGCCCAGTAGCCTGCGAAGGCATCGAGTACGATTCGTTCGGCGAGGTCGGCGCTCGCGAGCTTGAAGGGTCCCGTACCGTTCATCTTCTTAAGGAACGGGTCGTCCTCCATCTTCATGTTCATGAATTTTTGGCCCGTCTCCTTGGTCCCCGGCCAATCGCCCTGGGCGACGCACCAGGCCTTGTTCATGATGGCTGCCTCGTTGCCCCCGTCGGCCATGATGCCCAGGAAAGGCACGAAAGGCTTTGGAAGCTTGAAGGTCACCGAGTCGCCCGTCACGGTCACCATTTCGTCCAGCTTCTTGTAAGCCGCGTCGTATCCGACCTTCTTGACCAGGTCGTCGAAGGACGCTTCGCCGAGTAGGTTCTGACAGAGCATGTTGATCGCGGAACTCTGTCCTCCGACGAGGATGGCTCGCTTGAAGGTATAGGCGACATCTCCGGAATTCAGGATGGCTCCGTCATGGAACTTTACACCCTTCCGGATCGGGAAGGTGATGAGGGTTGTTCCGTCGGCTGACGTCTTGATCAACTTGTTGCCGATGGTCGGGACGGTCGTCGAAAGGCTCGGAGTCAGGGTCGACATGTCGCCCTGGGGATGATCCAGCAACGAATCGTATACATTGAACGATAATTCCATCGTGGCTGAACTGAGCATGAAATGCGGGTCCAAAGTCTCGACCGAATTGGTCGTGGCCTTTACGAAGGTACCCGGGTTCTTCACGGCACCGCCGGCACTCTGGGCGAAACCGGCATCCAGACCTGCGAAACCTATCAACAGGATCGGCAGGACGAGACGCGAAAATGGCTGCTTCATGTTGCCTCCTCTTCAAGACTTGAAAACTACGGGTTGATTCCGTTTCCTATAATCTCGATGCTGTATGTCAACAATGCAATACCCTTCAGTCTCCGTATCCGACCATCAGTTCGAAATCGCTTCCAGCCTTAATTCCTCTGAGAAATGGCAGGCCGAGAACTGCCCGCCACCCAAATCCATCAATTCAGGCTCCTCGGACGAGCATCGCGCACGCACATACTTGCATCGGGGATGGAACCTGCAACCCGAAGGCGGATTGATCGGACTTGGTACATCGCCAAGCAGCGTTATTCGGTGCATCTTGAGGTCGGGATCGGGCACGGGAATCGCTGACATGAGGGCTTCGGTATACGGATGCCGCGGGCGAAGGAAAAGATCCTCTGTTCGCGCCAGCTCGACAATCTTGCCCAGATACATTACTGCAATCCTGTCGCTTATATGCTTGACGACGGACAAGTTGTGGGCGATGAAAAGGTAGGTCAGCCCGAATTCCTGCTGCAAGTCTTCCAGCAAATTCAATACCTGTGCCTGGATCGAAACGTCGAGGGCGGAGACCGGTTCGTCAGCCACGACGAGGCGGGGATGGAGGATGAGGGCCCTTGCGATGGCGATACGTTGTCTCTGGCCCCCGGAAAATTCATGGGGATATCGTTTCACATGGTCGGCCTTCATCCCCACGGCCTTGAGCATCGAGAGGACACGCTCTGTACGCTCGTCCTTCGACCCGATCCGGTGGACTATCATCGGTTCCGTGAGTAGCGTTCCTATCGTCATTCGGGGGTTCAGCGACGAATACGGATCCTGATAGATGATCTGCATCTGTCTGCGAATGATCTTCAGCTCCGTCGGCGACATCGATGTTATATCGACGGAATTCTCCTCGGCCCTGAAGTGGACATGGCCGGAAGTAGGCTTGTACAGGCGCACGATGGTCCTGCCTACGGTCGTTTTGCCGCAACCGCTTTCACCTACAAGCCCGAGCGTCTCGCCTTCGTCGATATGAAAGCTCACTCCATCGATCGCCTGGACGGTCGACTTCTTCTGGTCCAGGATGTTCTTTCTCACGACGAAGAATTTTTTAAGGTTCTCGACCTTAAGGATCGGCGATAAATCGTTCATGCACTCTCCCCAACCATCGACTCATCGTACAGCCAGCACGCGACGCGGTGATCGGTGGAAAGCTTGCGCAACTCGGGGACGAGCCTCGAGCAGACTTCCATTGCCCGGGGGCATCTCGTCGCGAACACGCAACCGGGGGGTATGGAGTAGGAACTTGGCACGACGCCTTCGATCGGGACAAGGCGGCTTCCTTTCCTGGCGTTGATCGCCGGAATCGAGTTCATCAACCCCAATGTATACGGATGCAACGGCTCATGGAAAATATCCTGCACTGCCCCCTGCTCGACAATCTTGCCGAGGTACATGACCGCGACGTCATCGGCGATATTGGCGACAATGCCGAGGTCATGGGTGATGAACATGAGCGATGTATGGAACTTCTCCCTAAGATCAGCCATCAACTCTATGACCTGGGCCTGGATCGTAACGTCGAGAGCCGTAGTCGGTTCATCGGCGATGAGAAGGCGTGGATTGCACGACAAGGCCATCGCGACCATCGCCCTCTGCCTCATGCCTCCGGAAAGCTCGTGAGGGAACGAATCGACTCGTCGCTCCGGGTTGGCGATACTGACGGCATGGAGCATTTCTACGGCCTTCTGCTTCGCTTCCTTGGGTTTGAGTTTTTGATGGAGCATGATGGCTTCGACGATCTGGTTCCCGATCGTGTATACGGGATTGAGGGAAGTCATCGGTTCCTGGAAGATCATCGCGATCTCGTTGCCGCGGATCGTGCGCATGACCGTTCCCCTGGGATCCTGCTTCGCCAGATCCAGGATGCCGTCCGGCCTGTGGAAAAGAATCTCCCCCGCGACAATCCTGCCCGGCGGGTTCCGGACGAGTCCCATAATGGACAGGGCCGTCACCGATTTCCCGCAGCCGCTCTCGCCCACAACGCCGAGCGTACGTTCCCGGCCAATTTCGAAGTTCACACCGTCGACAGCCTTCGCGACGCCATCTTCGGTATAGAAGTAGGTCTTCAGGCCTTTCACTTGGAGAAGCGGCTCCAAATTGACTCCTTGATGATTGCGGTCTAACATACTTTAGTTTTCGATACGGCCCATGTCAATGATCTCAAGGTTCAGTGTTCCGGGCCGGGGTGCTCGCTTTCGCGCACATCCTGTGCGCTCTTCCTCGCTACTGCTCAGCGCTCGCACCCGTACGGAGCAGAGCGCCGCATCACAAGGAATGTTATTGAACGTGTTCGCCTTCGGCGAACTGCGATTCGACTCCCAACTGGCGAAGATAAAAAAAGAAAAGCCCGCCAAGGCGAGCTTCTCTTTTTTAGCGCCAGATGGGAGTCGCCCTACAGCTCTCGACATCGTGTCTCGAGCTTCCGGGCCGCCTCAGAACCTCTCGGCGCATCCCTGCGCCTCGCGCTCGCCGGCTCGCGACGGTTCTTTGGTTCGACTCCCATCTGGCGCCGT